>NZ_JAPJQP010000014.1:0-48790 GCF_030825015.1 Mediterraneibacter sp.
GGAAGAGGTTTCGATCTCTTCCCTTTATTTTTGCCAATGATAATTATACTCTAAGAACATGATTTCGCTCTCTTCATATGATGCAACAACATAATCTGCTTCACTTACGTCCTGCCCATTACCCGAACCGGTAAAAGCCACAACTTCAATTCCCGCCTGTTTCGCGGCATGAATCCCGACAGTAGAATCTTCAAACACAAGACACTCCTGCGGCATAGCGCCTAATAATTTCATTGCCTTTAAATAACACTCCGGATCAGGCTTCCTTTCGGCACACATATCGCCGCAGACAATCACATCAAACAAGTCCATCATCTTCATTCGATTCAGACCCATAATAATCAGGTGCGTCGTCGTAGAAGATACCAGCGCTGTTTTGATTCCGTTCTTTCGAAGTCTTTGTACCAACTGAACAATTCCTGGAATAGGAGCGATTTTTCCATTTTCATATGTGTTTCCGATTTCTTTTCGTCTCCTTGCAAGCTGCTCTACTGTTACTTTTTGGGAAGCTCGCGACAACAGTTCTATCATAAACCCTTGATCATGAGTACCTATTAATTTCTGCTTATCTTCCTCTGTCAGTTCGATTCCAAACTCCTTCAGAGCAAGCCCAAGATAACGACTGTTACTTTCTTCTGTGTCTGCAATCACACCATCAAAATCAAAGAGAACATACCTTTTCTTCATAACCTATAACCGCTCCTTTTCCACTTTCCAATTACATTTTTCTATGCTTTGCCTGTGAAATGTCAGGCGAACAAATTACGCGCTTCTTCCTGAATCCTTTTGATTTCCTCTTCCGAAAGATCACAGAAATCACTGTTCTCCATAGAGCATCCCGAATCTTGAACATAAACCATCTTCGTATCTTTCTGTGTGATCGAATAGAACCAGCACTCCTGCGGAACATTATAGACTTTTCCCTTTTCCATAAGTGTTAATTCTGTCTCGAATTTTCCATCTTTTCTTTCTGCTGTGATCAGTATTGCTTTTCCATTCACAAGTATAAACTGCTCATCTGTCGTATGATGGATCTCTAAATGTTTCAGTCCTTCGATATCATTATCCGGTTTCCAATTTTTAATGCTTACAAGCCATTTCTCATTCGTATATACACATTTGATTCCTTCTTCTTTGTTTTCGTATACATTTGGTTTCATTTTTCATTCTCCTATCTGCATTTTTTAATTCCTTAATTTACTTTTTTATAATATTTTTGTGACTTCAACTTTTTTCTGAGCTTATATTCTGTTTTCTATACGGTTGTCTTTCCTAAAATCGGAACACCATATCCAAACGCGCCTTCCAAAGCACATACTTTTGCTGCAAAAGCAGCTCCTTTTCCCATCGCCGTCTGAAGTCTTTCTTCCATTTCTTCTTCTGTTCCTTCAATGATCTTTCCTGTCTTTGACTTCTCAAGAAGTGAACATAAGAATGCCGAGAAATAAGAATCTCCTGCTCCCATTGTATCAATCACATCGTCAGCATGTACGGCAGGAACGTATAAAATCTTGTCATTATAAAGTACATAAGATCCATCCTCACCGATTGTTCCTAAAACAATTTTCACTCCATAAGACTGTGCTTTTCTCATTTCTCTTTCCCGCTCTTCATCTGTAAGGTGCGCACAAGACATGATCGCAACCGTCACATAAGGACAGATTTCTTTCAGATATTCGTCTGTCCAACGAGTAGAAAAATCATACGCAACCGGAACGCCTGTCTGCTGTAAAACAGGAAGTTCCTTCTCGATGTAAGAATTCAGATTTGTATAAATAAGATGGAATCCTTTAATATAATCTAAATCTTCTTTTGTAAATCCGAAATCATGCTCTTTTGCGATACCACCTTTATTTGAACCTAAAAATACACGGTCAGTTCCTTCCAAAGTTACAAGAGCAAATCCATTTTCCCCGCTATAATGACGGCAATGGCTATCGTCAATCCCTATTTCCTTTAACGTGTCCTGAACACATGCAGCAACTTCATCATCTCCGTATTTTCCAAGATACGCCGACTCCATATCATTCATTTTAATATAGGCACATGTATTGACACACTGTCCGCCGGGATACATCTTTCCTCTTGATAAATATTTGTCACATACGTTATCTCCGATTGCAATAATTTTACAACGCTCCATTTCCTCTGTTCCTTTCTTTTTCTTAGTATTTTTTGTTCGATATTCTTTTTCCATTTTGCTGTTCAGCCGCAATCTTCTATGTAATATCATTTTTCAGCATTTTTATTTATAAGGATTAAACTGCTGTATGATCTCTGCTGCGCGCTGTCTTCCGCGCCGCATACACTGCATGATATCCTCTCCCAGACTTACTCCGTATGTAAAAGCTGCAATATAGGAATCCCCTGCTCCTACTGTATTTACCACTTCAACTTTTTCCGCTTCCAACTTATAAAATTCCCCATTCTCATAAGCAAGGCTTCCGTGTTCTCCGAGCATTGCAACAACTGTTTTTGCCCCTTTTTTACTCGTTTTCAACATAAAATCTCTTATATATTCATCATCCCGATCATAAGAGAAGAACGCATAATCAAGATACGGTATGATCTCATCATTACTTTCCTGCTCCAGACGTTTTGAGAAATCATACACCCAAATCTGATCTTTTTGCTTAATTTCTTTTATATATTGGCCAATCTTTGCCCAACGCTCCGCATAAACAATATCAAACTGTTTCACAAATTCCAAATCATCATCTTGAAGTTCTATCTCTTCCATCGCATTTCCTTCAAAATGCAGATGCTTCTTATCTCCGTCAACAAGATCCATTTTTGCAGTTCCTGTAGGACGGTCAGAACGTTTCAGTATCCGCAGCGGGATTTCCCTTTCTTTTAACCGCTCTTCCAACGCATCAGCGAATACATCATTTCCAAGAATCGTCATTTCCGTAACATCACCGCCCAGATCTTTATAATTCAATGCAAAATCAATACTGTTTCCCGTCAGATAATAGCGGTCTAACTTATAGTAAACATCAATGCAGTTATCCGCCATCGCAAGTGTCCGTTTCATAACACTTTCAACTCCTTTCCCCAACGACATAAACCATATAGCGCCTGCTTTTTATCCCGTCATACTCACAGAAATAAATATCAACTGCATGTCCGAGTTTTAACGTTCCATTCAAAACGGGAAATACACAGTGATTTCCTGTCAAAAGCGATTTCAAATGCCCGGGAGCGTTTCCTCCGATCGTTCCGTAAGTCGGAAGATAATGATTATGATTATACGGATAATCTTCTGGCGCAAGCCGATCAAGACATTCCATAAGATCTTTCTCCACACACGGAAGGCTTTCGTTTACCGTGATCCCCGTCGTTGTATGTTCTGTGATTACATAGACGATCCCTTTTTCGACTCCGCTTTCTTCTACAATCTTGCGTACATCATCTGTGATCCTGATCATCTCAAACTCTTTATCTGCGCATATCGAAACTTCCTTCAATATAAATTCCATCCGTCTCACCCCTTTCCAAGAAACCGCTCTGCATTTTCGGCATATATTTTTTCAAGTGTCTCTTCTGAAAAGCCGAGACTGTCCAATCCCCTTTTACTTCTGACCGGACGGATTCTTGGCGAACCCGAGCCGAACATGACCTTATCCGCTATATTATGTTCAACCCAAAGCGCTCCCATATCCTCGGTAAATACTTTCTTATAAATCTCATACGGTCCGTCAAAATTCATGAGTGCTGTATTTGTATAGCAATTTTTATATTTTAAAAGCAATGATGCAGTTTCCTGTACCCACGGCCATCCAACATGAGAAAGACACATCTTCACTTCGGGATATTTACTTAAAACTTCCTCAAATTCGATTGGACGGCAATATTTTGCCAAAGTATTATTTTCCATGCTTAATCCTGCCTGAAAAATAATCGGCTTTTTGTATTTTTTACATATATCATACAGCACAAATAGTCTTTCGTCACAAGGGTACATATGTAATCTCGCCGTATTGATATAAAGCCCTGCCAGATTTTGAATTTTAAATGCCGTTTCCAGTTCTTCCGCTGCCGTTTCTTTTCTTGGATCAACAGATGCAAATCCAACAAAAAACGTCGGATCGCATTGTACGATCTTCTCAATCTCTTCATTTGATATATCCGGCTCTCCTGTTTCAAACGAGCAGTCTGACGGAAGAAGAAATACTTTTTCTATTCCTGCTAATGCATATTGCTTTTTCAAAAGATCAATGCCCGACGGATTCATCAAATGATAATTCATCTGATCGCATCGTTTTTCAAAACGCTCTTTATTTTCGCAGATCGGTGCGAAAAGTGCAGGGCGGATATGTGTATCTATTACCATCTTTATCACTTCCTTTTCTTTTGTTTACTTTGCCTTAATGCCTTGATTTCACTTGCTTTATTCCGATCCTTTTATTATGACTAAATTTTATGCATCATATTTTTATTATTCAAATATAAATCTCTGAATATCTTGTAGTGTTCTTTGTAATATATATGGTTCTTTTCATTCGGAACAAGTATTTTTCCTTTTGGAAGAGAATCGCTAAGTTCCTTAAAATCACGAAACCTTCGATCTCCAAGCGCCGCCATTACGGCATCTCCATAGGATGAACACTGATATCTTTCCGGAATGCATATCTGTTTTCCGATCATATCGCATATGATCTGCATCCACGCTGCATTTTTCGTTCCTCCGCCTGCCGTAATAACAGATTGCGGCGGAAGATTCATTTCATCAAACAAGATCATATGCTGAAGAGTCGAATATCCGACCGCTTCAAGCGCCGCTCTGTTAATCTGCTTTCTTGTATGTGTTCCTTTTAAACCAAACAGCATTCCCGATGCCTTCGGATCTTGTATCGGACTTCGTTCTCCATAGATATAAGGAAGCATGATCAGTCCTTCCGATCCGGTCTCTATCTCTGCCGCCTCCCTCGCCATTACTGCATACGCGTTTTCACCGCCGGCACGTTCCTGATTCAATTCTTCCTGATAAAACGTATCCCGCACCCATCTCGTCAGCGTTCCTGCCGCATTTGTTCCGTCTCCGATACAAAATGTTCCTGGTATCGTAAATTCTTTGCCGCCTTTTAATGAACCGTTTCCATTTGCCGAAACATAATCATCAACATAATGATCGACACAATAATAGTAAAACATCGATGAACCGTACTGAAAAAATACCGTTCCCGATTCTACCAGTCCTGCACTGATTGCTTCTGCGGTAGAATCTCCTGTTCCCACAATTACCGGAGTCCCTGCTTTCAATCCGCTTTCTTTGGCTGCATCCTCTGTCACTGTTCCTGCAATTTCAAAAGAATAGGCACACTCCGCGATCTGATCCGGGCGGCAATATAAACCGCAGTTCTCTTTATTTATCGTGCCATCCCGATTATAAAGCGGACGAAACGATCCTTTTGCCAAAAACTGATCGATGACATACCTGCCGGTTAATTTTGCAGTAAGATATGAACTTCCTGTCAAAAACTTATATGTCTTTTCATATATTTCCGGCTCATGATGTTTGATCCACAAAATTTTCGTTGCCGTATCTCCGGTACAGATCGGATGCCCGAACATTTTTTTGACGTCATCTCCATAATATTGCGTCAGCCATTTGATCTCTTCTTCCGCCCGCGAGTCAATTCCATACAATATTGCAGGACGAAGCGGATTACATTCTCGATCAACGGGCAGGCAGTCTGTACCAAGAGCGCTCGTTCCGACACATCTGATTTCATCAGGACAAATCCTGCTCTTTTCAAGAAGAAGCCTGCATAATTTACAGAAGTCTCCCCACCAGACTTTCTCCGCGTCATGTTCAAACCATCCTTCCTGCGGATGATCCATCCCATGAGTTACCGAACAATCTGCAACAGGAATCATCTTTTCATCGATCAGCATTCCTCGCGACTCATATGTACCGATATCTATTCCCAGATAATATTCTTTCACTATTTTCTCCTCAAAGATTCTTCTTTACAAAATGTTTTCCTACAAACCTTTTCTTATATCAGCCACAATCCCCATAAATTCTCTTACACGTTCTTTATCTACTCTTCCGTTAAATACGCCGTCCTTTTTAAACGCCGTTCCCATGCAGACGCCGTCGCAGTTTGCCAGTTTCTCTCTGACATTCCCATGATTACATCCTGTATTGCAAAATACCGGGACTTTTCTTGGCGTCGCCACTTCGTGTACTTTCGCAAGGATCACATCGTCTGGTTCTGCTCCTGCTGCCGCTCCCGACACACATAATCCATCCGCAAAATCACCAAACATAATAGATTTTGCAACAACCTGAATATCTCTATGAACGAGATATGCATCCGCTTCTGGATTTACTTTAAAAAGAAGCTTCATCTCTTCGATTCCGAGAGCTTTTCTGTGACGGATCGCTTCTCCGCTGTTAGAGATATACACCCCATATTCTCCCATATACGCTCCTGAAAAACAGCTTCTGCCGAATTTTGCTCCTGTCGCCGCTCCGAGATCGATCGTTGCAATCGGATTCTTTACTACATTGACACCAAACGGTACGCTGATCTCATCTTTCAGTTTTCCGATGATGTATGCCATAGAAGAAATAACTGCGATATCCGCTGCCGGCTGATACGGAAGACTAAATTCATTCGCAAAAAGGATTCCGTCAACTCCGCCATCCTGCAGCGCCAAAAGGTCTTCATGCGCATGTTTTACAACCTCTTCTACATCTCCGCAAAATCCCGGATCTCCCGGAAGCGCATCCAGATGCAGTAACGCGATAATTGGTTTCTCTACTCCAAACATATCCTGTGTCCACATAATCTTTCTCCTTCATATAATAAAGTGTTTATAATGATCCAAGCTCATTTGTATTCGCCCTCAGCCATGAAACAATATCATCAATCGCCTTATCCGGATCGCAATAATATCTTCTGTCACATATTTCAAAAGAAACCGTTCCGTCATAACCTCTGTTTTTGATCAAATCATAATATTCTTTCATCGGAAAATCCCCATCACCCGGAACGGTATGTCCCCGATCGTTAAAATGAATATGCTGAAGCTTATCGCCCAAATTATCAAAATAATCCTCAATCGTTTCCCCGGCGTATGTCATCTGATCCATATCGACCATTCCGACGACTGCCGGAGAATCAATCTCTTCAAGCATCTTTGCAATATCCTTACTGGTGATAAGCACATTTGTCGTTGTCACTTTCAATTCTTCCAAAAACAGCTTAACACCTTTTTTTTCGCAGTATTCCGCAAGTGTCCGCAGCGATTCTCTGCAATACTTCCAGCTTTCTTCCCTCGGCTGATCAAAGTATCCGAATCCGGTACTGATCTGTACGCATGGGCAATCAAGAAACTGCGCCGTATCGATCGCCCGCTGATAATACCGGATACTGGACTCTCTCGTAAGATCATCCTGCGTACAGAAATTAACAGGATACACACAGTTTTCAGGGGTCATCGCCATCACACTCAGATGATGCGCATCAATTTCCCGTTTCAGCTCAATCAATCTGGAAAGAGGATAATCGAACAAATTAAGCTGCGGAGCCGAACAGTACAGATCAATACTGTCAAATGGAGACCGTTCCACTTTATCTAAAAATTTTTTGATTGGATATCTTAAATAATGATAATTCATAGGTGCAAATTTCATTGCAGTATCCCGCCCCTTTCAATACTTAAAATTTAAAAAGACTGCCGCCCGCTCCTTTCGGATTCAAGGCTGCAGTCTCGCTTTCGCTTTTCAGCTTTCTTTTTGTTTTGCCATTGCCGCAGCGCTTTGTCTTCTGCCTTCTTAGAATACAACTGCTCCTATAAGGAGTGCGACTATTACTGATACAACTGTACATACAAGACCCGGTATCATATAGCTGTGGTTCAATACAAATTTACCG
This sequence comes from Mediterraneibacter sp., assembly GCF_030825015.1. NCBI lineage: Bacteria > Bacillati > Bacillota > Clostridia > Lachnospirales > Lachnospiraceae > Mediterraneibacter > Mediterraneibacter sp. The sequence continues at coordinate 7,890 of NZ_JAPJQP010000014.1, forward strand.
ATCTTCGTTGTTCCTGCTGAGTCAAACGCAATGGCTGCAACACACTGTCCTGAAGCCGGAATGAAATAGTTAGATGAACATGCGATCCAGCCTGCTACAATTACGTTTGCCGGAAGTCCTAAAGCAATTCCGATCGGAACCATGATCATTGTTGTCGATGACTGACTCGTTGTGATCGCACCCACTATGAATACCGCTACAATGTAAATCCATGGATGCTCATTTGTCAGCGCTGACATATTATCTGTAATAAAGGAAGACTGGTCGCCGATAAATGTATTTACAAGCCAGCATAATCCAAATGCCAGAACAACTGCAAACATACCTGTTTTAAATACCGGCTGATCAAGCACTTTGTTGCTGTCAAGCTTTGTAAGAAGGATCATAGCTGCAGCAGCTACCAACATGAAGATTTCGATTACTGTCGTAAGCGGAAGTTTGCTTCCGTCTGCCAGGGTCGGAACTAAACCGCTTACCGCTCCGAGAAGAACGATTCCTGCCATTGCAATAAGGAAGATCGTAACGGAAATTTTTGCTTCTTTGCTGACTTTTTTCTCTTCTTTTTCTTTCTTAGAAAAATCTTCGATCTGTCCTGCTGCTACACGAGCCTGAAATTCTGGATCGTCTGCAAGTTCTTTTCCTTTCTTGAGCACTGCGATTGCCGCAACAACCGTTCCGATTAAAGTTGCCGGAATACAAACAAGAAGTAATGTGAAGATATTCACTGTTGTATAATTCGTTGCCTCTGCCATGAAAGCGAGGATACCAACTGTCGCTGCGGAAATCGGACACGCTGTGATCGCCTGCTGTGAAGAAACGATCGATGCGGAAATCGGTCTTTCCGGGCGAACGCCTGTCTCAATAGAAATTTCATTAATAACCGGAAGAAGACTGTAAACAATATGACCTGTACCACACATAAATGTAAAGATATATGCTACAACAGGAGCAAGTATTGTAATCATCTTCGGATTCTTCCTAAGAATTTTCTCCGCTATACGGACGAGGTAATCCAAACCTCCGCAAGCCTGCATTGTTGCCGCCGCACAAATAACTGCTATCATGATCAAAATTACTGTGACAGGCGGATCAGAAGGAGTAACATGAAGAATGAATGTCATAATAAACATTCCGACTCCCCCTGCCATCGCAAGGAACGTACCTCCCACACGAACTCCGATAAAAATGATTGCAAGAACGATAATCAATTCTATCCAAAACATAATCTAACCTCCTAAATCTCTCTTTCGTATCTCTTCCTTGAGTGTTCTTACTTAAAAAAACTATGCGCATATTCTTTAACTCTACAAACCAATCCAGCGGAATGTATTTATTTGTATTGCTCTGTATTGTTTTGTATCTGATACAATAGTATATTTGTTTTGTTGTTTTGTCAATTTGTTTTTGCATTTTTGTGTATTTTACACTAATATAACTTATTTTTTTGTGCACTATGTCATAATTCTATTGTTTTGTATTACTTAATTGTATTACCTTTATTTTCCAGTGCATTACACCGAGATTCAAAGAGATCACTAAGACCCCGGCAAGTCCTGACTTTTACTCTTCCCAGTTACAAAAAAAAGTCTGCACATTGGCAGACTCCTTTTATAAAATAAGTTTTATCGCTTAATCGGTCATAAATAGTTTGTTTTTATATCCTGTTTTTAATACTCTACTTTCCACATATAACGGCGCGTCGCAAGCGGGTGCTCACGTTTCGTTGCAAGAGCATGGTTGTAGATCGGGTATACATTATTAAACAAAGCATGATTGAAGTAATCAACAACCGATGCATCGATCGTTGAAAGCCCCAGTTCTTTTGCATCAAGAACTTCGATACGTTTCGCATATTTTTTAAGGAATGTAAGAGCTCTTTCGTCTAATTCCCTCGTTGTTCCTTCTGAAATCTGGATCATAAACGGACGGTTTGCGTCTGTGATTTCAAAAGGACCGTGGAAATATTCCCCTGTATGGATGCTGCTTGAATCAAGCCACTGCATCTCCATGAAAATACAGATGCTTTCCATATAGGCAGCTCCGTAAGAAGCGCCGCTTCCCATTGTATAGATCACGGAATCATTCTTATATTCTTCTGCAAAAGCTTCCGCTCTCTCTGCCACATGTTTACGGGCATTTTTAATAATATTACTGATCATGCCAAGTCCTTCATAAAACTTGTCATAATTCTCATAACCTTCTGTCTGCGCCAAAAGTTCAACAGCTACAAGCAGCGCACACTGTGTTTTCTCTCCTGCATAGTCAATATCTCCGGCAAGATGATCCGGACTTGCATCAAATGTATAACGGATAATATAGTCGCCGAATTCAATAATTTCAGACTCTTCAAGCCATGTCAGAATAATAACTGCAGCTCCTTTTTCTTTTCCGAGTTTTGCCGCCTGAATTGTTTCCGGTGTATTACCTTTGTGACATGCCAGACAGATAATCGAATTTTCACCAAAATCCTTCGGTGTACTGTGAACAAACTCATTACTGTTGATCCATGCCGATCTAAGAACCTGCGCTTCTCTTTCCATAAATGTTTTTGCCGGATAGAGAGCACCCAAAGAACCGCCGCATCCTACAAAATAAATATTTTTTACTCCGCCTTTTTCGTTTTTGTTTTCAATAATTTCTGTAATAATTTTTTTGATATCTGTACTTACATATGACATTGTATTACATCTCCTTCTATTTGTGTATTTCTTTGTTTCTATCCGAAGTGTAATACAATATAATACTTTTTGTCAATATATAATTTGTTTTCTCTTTATTATATACATTTTTATGCAAATGTATTATAATGTGAACAGTAATACTTTATTAGGGAGGTTGTTCTATGGAATTGAATAATACGATTGCAACGCCACTGTACAAACAATTAGAAGAAAAACTTCAACATGAAATCGAAACAGGTGAACGCCCTGCCGGCAGTCGCCTCCCTACAGAAAATGAACTAAGCGAAACTTATCATGTAAGCAGAGTTACAGTTCGGAAAGCGCTTGCCGGATTATCTGAATTAGGATATCTTGACCGCAAATCAGGAAAGGGAACGTTCGTTGCTGAAAAGAAATTACACCGCAGTATTACGGATGTCATTAGCTTTACTGACATGTGCCGTATGAGGAATGCAACCGCCGGAGCCAAAACTATTAAAATAGCACTGGAAGAACCTTCTGAACGGGAAATAAAAGAGATGTCTTTAAAACCAGGTGAAAAAATCCTTGTTTTAGAACGTATTCGCTATATGGACGACGAACCTGTTATTATTGAACTAAACAAGTTTCCGGAATCTTTTTCCTTCTTATTTGGAGAAAATCTAAACGATACGTCTTTATTCGACGTACTGAAAAAACATAATATTATTTTGGATCATTCACAGAAAACATTAGATATCGTTTTCGCTTCCCCGCAGGAAGCAAAAACACTCAGTATCAGTAAAGGCTATCCGCTTCTTCGAATTAAAAGCGTAATGCACGACGTAGATAATACAATTACAAATCTGTGCCAGCAATTATGTATCGGTGATAAATTTACCTTCATCGTCTGACTTTACAACAGGTTTGTATGTAACTTACCGGACATAGCTTCACCTTTTTCTATTAAATAATGCTCCTCATGAAACAGTTCACATCATACAAAACTGTTTCATGAGGAGCATTTTCAAGTTTGTCCGCCTTTATTTGCGCGCTTCACTTATCTATCCCAGCTTCTTTTTTTATCCTCTTCCGTGATTGCCCGTATTACTTTGCATGGATTTCCTACCGCCACGCTGTCCGAAGGAATATCTTTTACAACTACGCTTCCTCCTCCGATCACCACGTTGCTTCCGATTGTTACGCCCGGCATCACCTGTACACCCGCGCCAATCCATACGTTATCTCCGACTTTGATTGGATACGCATACTCCAATCCCTGATTTCTTCTCTCAAAATCGACAGGATGTCCTGAAGTATGAAAACCACAGTTTGGAGCAATAAACACATTATCTCCAAAAGAAACACCTCCGGCATCAAGTACGACCAGCCCATGATTGGCATAAAAGTTCTCTCCGGCTGATATAAGATATCCATAATCACACCAAAAATCAGGCTCTATATGAATATGCTCTCCTGTTTTTCCTAAAATCCGCTTTATCAACTGCCTTCTTTTTTCCAGATCCTTAATCGGCAGATGATTATACTCCTGACACAGCGCCTTGCATTCCAGCCGCTCTTTCTCCAATTCATGATCATAATTTGCATCATACAGCTTTTGAGATTTCATTTTTTCTTTTTCTGTCATTGTACCGTCCTCCTTAGACCGCATCTTTTTCACTTTTTCTCATCAATTAAAATAACTCCCTGCTCCGGATTGTGGCTGATTGCTCCAACAATCGGGTGCGGAACGTACAATTCTTCCAGATATACAAGATCATTTTCTGTTAATTTTACATTTAATGCGCCGACAGCATCATCCAAATACACCGTCTTTGTCGCGCCGATAATCGGAGATGCAGCACCTCTCGCCCACTGCCATGCAAGCGCAATCTGAGACATCTTACATTGATATCTTTCTGACAACTCATGCACACGTTCAACAATCTTCCTATCCTGCTGTTCCATCTTGTCATATTTCCCCATTGCAACACGATCTGTCTGGCTACGCAAAGAATCCGACTTCCATTCCGACCGCGCCAAACGTCCTGCTGCCAGAGGACTATACGGAATAAGCGACACACCCATTTGCCTGCAGATCGGTATCAATTCCCGCTCGTCCTCTCGATAAAGCAAATTATAATGATTTTCCATTGCACTAAACATTGTCCATCCATTTTTCTGTGCTGCAAGCTGCATATTATAGAACTGATAACCATACATTGCCGACGCTCCGATTGCCCTGACTTTTCCGGCTTTTACAAGTTTATGCAGCGCCTCCATCGTTTCTTCGATTGGCGTATCAAAATCAAATCTATGGATCATATAAAGGTCGAGATAGTCTGTTCCGAGCCTTTTTAACGTGCCTTCAATCTCCCTTTCGATCGCTTCTTTTGTTAAACGTCCCTCATTAAAATAAACTTTTGACGCAATTACCACCTTATCTCTGGCAATATTCTTTTTAAGCGCTCTTCCCAAATATTCTTCACTTGTTCCGGCAGAATAACTGTTTGCCGTATCAAAAAAATTAATTCCAAGCTCTAACGCATGTTTTATCATCTTCTCACTTTCAGATTCATCCAGCGTCCAGTCATGCATCGTTCCGGCCTGTCCGAAACTCATACAACCAACGCAGACCTTCGATACTTCTATTTCCGTATTGCCTAATTTCGTATATTCCATTTTCTGCTGTCCCTCCTCAAAACAATTCTCTGCTGTTTTTATAGTATCACCTGTCATCTTATTTTAACAGCGCTGATTTCTTCTCTTTCAGCTAGATTTATTATTTATCTCTTCCATATAGAAATTGATTGCCAGATGCATAAATGTATGATATTCCCGCAAAGTAACTCCGGTGATTTCCTCAATCTTATTGATTCGATACAAGAAAGAATTCCGATGTAAATGAAGCTCTGCTGCGCTGTCCGATGTATTACACAGATTACGAATATATACTTTCAATGTATCAAGAAAATCTGTCGAATGCTTTTTATCATACTTCTGAAGCTGTGTAATTATCGGCGATATATAATTGTTCTGCGACATCTCATTTATTCGCGGCATCAGGATCGCCGAAAGATAATAATCCTTATAAAAATGAATCCTGCTGTGCCCGTCCAGCATTTTCCCGATCCGCATAGCATCGATAGCCTGCGTTTTATAATCACCTATATCCAGCAAATTGTCAAATGGATTACTGACACCGCAGTGGGCATTAAATTTGCACAGAAAAATATATAATTCATTTGAAGCGATCTGCGCCGTTTCCGGCAATAAACTATACTGTAAAATATATAATACGCCGTCTTGTATCAAAAGTAATTGATCTGAAAACAGCCTCTGAAAAGATTTACTAATGTAAGACAAGACATTTTTTTCAGAAGAGAAATTTGTATTTACAGTGATGATCCTGTACGGCGGTTTCGGAAAAAAACGGCTGTTCCTTTTCCAAAGATCCAGTTGTTTCTGCGACACGATCCGATTATGAAACAATTCATTGACAAATGTTTTCAGATAAACGGATTCCATACTGCTTTCTGACGATTTTCCCTTTAACAGAAGGCCGCATGCTTCTTGGATAATACGCATCGCCTGCATCCGATCCTCCGTGATCTCTCCTTTTTTGCACTGCATGACAACATAACCTTCCACGATATTATCAATTTTTATGACACCGAGAATTTTAGGAAATTCTTCAGTTGCAGCACCCCAGTTGACTACATAAGGAGCTTCTTTTTCATTGACAGACTGCATAATACCATCTGTATATAACTGCACTGTCATATCCATGTCATAAGTTTTATGCTCCACAAGATAATCCCAATAATAATCTCCTGTTTTTCTCTTCGAAACAACTCCTAAAAGATTATATCCGATATCAACCGCTAAGATTGGAACACCTGTGATCTCATATGACACGTTCATCAGTTCCTGCATATTTCCACACGAAAGAATCTGAAATAATCTTTGATACAATGTTAAAAAGTCAATCTTCTTTTCCATGATGTCTTTTACTCCTGTCCTAATATGATGTACATGATTGTTTTGAATTTCCCTTCAATTTTAACAACGTTATTATACAGCATAATCATGTGAAATGTGTGAGAAAAAATATATTTCTTTCTTGTTTATTGTGCATTTGCACTAAAAACCAGCGGCATTTTCATGCAAGGTCATGATGAAAAGATTGTTAAAAAATTATACAATCATATTATAAAAAGTCTTAAATAACGTATCGTCTAAAACGATGAAGGAGGATGAAAATGAAAAACTATTTTGATTTAACAGGACAAACAGCAGTTGTAACAGGCGCATCTACAGGATTAGGCGTTCAGATGGCAAAAGCATTTGCAAGTCAGGGTGCAAACCTTGTATTGATCGCAAGACGTCAGAATTTACTGGAAGAAAATGCCGCGGCAATCGAAGCAGAATTTGGCGTAAAAGTGCTTCCTTATCCGTGTGACATCACAGACACTGAAAAAGTAAAAGCCGCAGTTGCCGCTACTATGGAAAAATTCGGACGGGTAGATATCTTAGTCAATAACGCAGGAACCGGCGCAGTTGCTCCGGCAGTGGACATTACAGATGACCAATTCAATAACGAGTTGAAAATCGATCTCTTCGGCTCTTTCCTCTGCGCACGCGAGTACGCAAAAGAAATGATCAAAGCACACTATGGACGTATCATCAATATCGCTTCTATGTACGGTCTTGTCGGAAATATGGCTGCAACCTGCGCGCCTTATCACGCAGCAAAGGGCGGCGTTGTCAATATGACACGAGCGCTTGCAGCAGAATGGGGAAAAGAAGGCATCACTGTAAATTCAATCTGCCCAGGATATTTCATGACTCCGCTTACAAAGGAAACACTTGAATCCGACTGGTTTACAGCATACGCAAAAGGAGCAATCCCTGTCGGACGCTACGGAAATGAAGGAGAACTGGATACATGCGCTCTGTTTCTTGCCTCTGCCGCTTCTGCCTATGTAAACGGACAAAATATCGCTGTAGACGGCGGTTACACAGCAATCTAAACAAAGATCTGTTTTAATAATGATATTTTAAAATACAAGGAGAAATAACTATTATGGGATACGAAAGTTTATTCACACCTTTTAAAATCGGAAACATGGAAGTAAAAAACCGAATCGGTCTTTCTCCCATGGGAACAAACTCTGCATTTACGAACGGACGCAAAGATGCACAGGAAATTGATTATTTTATTGCAAGAGCCAAAGGCGGCGCCGGAATCCTTTATATGGGATGTCAGATGTTAAACGAACAGATCGCACAAGGCTCAATGGAAGGCTACCTTGATACATATACCGTTCTTCCGTCTCTGACATCCGTATGCGATGGATGTCACAGATACGGCGCTAAGATCGTGTGTCAAATCAGTCCGGGTACAGGACGAAACGCCTTTCCTGATACGTTTGGAAACCCGCCGATTTCCTCATCAGCGCTCCCTTCCGTATTCAATCCTGACGTAATCTGTCACGCATTGACAAAAGAAGAAATCGCTCAAATGATGGAAGGTTTCAAATTCTCAGCCGGAGTTGCACGAGACGCAGGTTTTGACGCTATCGAAATCCATGCACATGCAGGTTATCTGATCGATCAATTTATGTCTCCGGTATGGAATAAAAGAACAGATGAGTATGGCGGATCTCCTGAAAACTGTGCAAGATTCCCGAAAGAGATTGTTGAAGCGATCAAAAGTGTCGTCGGAGACAGTCTGCCGGTCATCTTCCGTATTTCCCTTGATCACAGATTTGAAGGCGGCCGAACATTAGAAGACAGCCTGAAACTACTGAAGGTACTGGAAGACGCAGGCGTAGATGCATTTGACATTGACGCCGGATGTTATGAAACTTTGGACTATATTTTCCCGCCATCTTATTTGGGCGAATCCTGCATGTCTTATGTTTGTGAAGCTGCAAGAAAAACAGTCAGCGTACCTCTCATCAACGCAGGTACACATAATCCGGATTCTGCTGTTGAATTGATCGAAAGCGGAAATGTAGACTTCGTAAACATGGGTCGTGCATTAATCGCAGATCCTGATCTTCCGAATAAATTAATGACCGGACATCCTGAAGATGTAAGACCTTGCCTTCGCTGTAATGAATACTGCATTGGACGCATTTGGAATAAACATACTAAACTGAGCTGCGCAATCAATCCTCAGGCAATGGAAGAAGTTCGGTTTGAAATCAAGAAAACAGATACTCCGAAAAATGTCGTTGTAATCGGCGGCGGTCCGGGAGGCATGGAAGCTGCAAGAGTTGCCGCAATGGAAGGACACAAAGTAACATTATTTGAAAAAAATGCAAAACTTGGCGGAGTTATGGGCGATATCTGCACTGCCAAATTTAAAAATAATATTAAAAAACTGACAAAATGGTATACGGTTCAATTAGAAAAACTGGGAGTTGAAGTTCATCTGAACACAGAAATAACAGGAGACGAACCTATCCTTGAATCCTGTGATAATATTATTATCGGATGTGGAGCTGTTCCGATTACACCTTCTATCCCTGGTATTGACGGAAATAATGTCATTTCCATCTTAGATGCCCACAGAAATCCATCTTTGATCAAAGGAGAGAAAATCGTAGTCTGCGGCGGAGGCGCTTCCGGTTTGGATGGGGCTTTAGAGATTGCTTCTGAAATGGGCAAAAAAGTCACTGTTGTAGAAATGCTTCCTGAATGCGGTAAAGACGTATTCTTTATCAACAAAATTACATTATTTACTAAACTTGCCGAAAACGGCGTTGAACTTATGACAAATGCCAAAGTCGTTTCCATTGATGAAAACGGACTGACTGTTGAAAAATCCGATGGAACAACAGATACGATCCTCGCTGATACTGTAATTTCCGCATTCGGAATGAAACCTGTACTCACAACCGTAGATGCAGTTAAAGCAAAATATCACCTTAAAACACGTGTTGTCGGAGACAGCAATCAATTAGGCAAAATAGGTGAAGCTGTACGAGACGGTTTCTATGCTGCAACCAGCTTATAATTTTTAAAAAATAATCATTCTTAATACTATGAGGGCGTCACAAAATCATCAAAACAGATGATTACGGCGCCCTCATAATATCCCCTGCAAATACTTTCAGCTCATCCAAATCAATCCAGCCTTCGCTGTATATTCCGCTTCCTACAGTTTCCTTCAGCTTCATCAAAACTTTGTTGCACATCAACAGTGATACACTAAGTATACTTTTCAATCTATTTTAAATTTACAAGTGGAAGTTTTCCTCTCGATGTTCTATAATAAACTTAAAATCACTGGAAGTGCCAAAAGGCACATTCCGGGATTGTAAGCGGTTGCCAATTTCTCGGGCAAGCCCGGACTTTAGCTCGTCGCCATTACAAATAAAAGCCCTCTTTAAATCCTGAGGGCAACCGTCATATGTACGCGATAATATGTGGTGTTTTTCGGAACAGGTCTCAAATCATGTACTGATTATTAGTTACCGAAGCGTCATTTGACGGCTGCTCTCAAGACTTAAAAAGGGCTACTTTATTATATGCACCTTATGGTATTAATATTCCATCTGTGTATGAAAAATCTTCTTCATATGGATATTCATTTCCTGCGATATGATCACAGTGAACTCTGTAATAATATCCTCTATCTACTTTCAATGACTTTGCTGTGGACATATAATATGTATTCTCTTCTTCTGCTACCCAAGCATCAATTCTTCCCCACTCATCATTTTTTTCATCATATTGATCTACATACACGATTGTTGCCATATATTTAACTTCATGATTTGCTGTTGTTGACCCATATGCATAAATCCGAGAAACTCCAGCTTTGGAAATTGTAGACTCCCCATCCATCAGATGTACACCTCTCAGATCAGGCGAGGAAGTATATCCCGTTGATCTTTCTTCTGTCGTAAGATAAGAACCATCCACTTTTTTCAAATCCATATCCGACGCATTAACATTCATTGCCGATACGGAAATTACACCACTTAATAAAACAGCGCTTCCTAATATTGATAATATTCGTCTCTTCATAGTCTTCTCATCCCTTTTCACTGTTGTTTTTTAACTCTCTATTAAGTAAACAACTAAACTAGAAAAAACTTACGCGTTTTACTTAGAAAAATATAAATTTTTTAAAATTTTTTCAAATTCCTCTTTTCCTATATCTCCTTTTATCTCATATTGAGCCCCGCCATATTCGAATTCCGCTTCATATCTTTTTGCTACTCCATTTTGTATTTCATACTCCTTGACTTTGATTTCTATATTGCTATTATCTAAATATAAAAAATACTCGTCTATTAAATTATCGGGTTCTTTTTGTCCAAAGGATGAATCTGCGTCATTCATATACATTGTATACTTAATTATTTCATTATCATGTCCATATAATAAGGTTGCTTTCTTTAAATCATGATTAATTTTGTAACTTTTTAATACCATTCTTTCAGGAGTATATATTAACCTTACAGGTAGTATCCCAATTTCTTTGTTTATTTCTTTGTATACTTGCACTTCATCTATATTATGTATTGGTTTGGTTTCCATATCTTCCACATTTACAATGGATGATTTTTCTCCATCTTCATCTCTATTTCCTACATCTTTCCAATATGATTTACTTCCTACTCCTGTCATCACACTTCCAAATACAATAATAAAAATAGCCGCAAGAACAAATACTGCATACCGTTTTTTCTTCTTACGATATACAACTTTCGTCCGTTTTTCATATTCATAATCTTGTATTTTTTGAAATAATTCTTCTTCCATATCTTCAGATACAGTCATTTGTTCAAGATCTTTTCGTCCCAAAACTTCTTTTTCAAGTTCTTCTGCTTCTCTGTCTACTTCTTTTTTCAGTGATAATTTTTTCAGTTTTTTCATTCCTTACCCCTTTTTCTGTCCTATATTTTTCCTTGACATTTCACCAAATAAGGTTAAGATGAAATTAGCTTTAGCCGTGTGCTATTATTACCGGAGGTTAATTATATGAAACGAATCATTTTAACCGGCGGCGGAACTGCCGGACATGTCACTCCTAATATTGCCCTGATTCCCAAACTTCGGGAACTTGGTTTTGATATCCACTATATCGGCTCTTATAACGGCATTGAAAAGGATTTAATTGAGCCGTTTAATATTCCTTATCATGGAATTTCTTCTGGAAAACTTCGCCGTTATTTCAGTTTGCAGAACTTTACAGATCCATTCCGCGTAATCAAAGGTTTTGGAGAAGCCCGCAAATTAATCAAAGATTTAAAACCTGATGTAATTTTTTCAAAAGGCGGGTTTGTCTCTGTTCCTGTTGTCCTTGCCGGAAAAAAATGTAAAGTCCCGGTAATCATTCATGAATCAGATATGACTCCCGGTCTTGCTAATAAAATTGCAATTCCATCTGCAACTAAAGTGTGCTGTAATTTTCCTGAAACATTAGACTGTCTTCCGAAAGGGAAAGCAGTTCTTACAGGATCCCCGATTCGACAAGAACTTCTCTCCGGAAACAAAATTGCAGCGATGGATCTGTGCAGATTCACTGCAGATAAACCTGTCATTCTTGTGATCGGTGGAAGTCTTGGTTCAGTTGTAGTAAACAATGCGGTCAGAGAAAGTCTTCCTTGTCTGCTTAAAGATTTCCAAATCATCCATTTATGCGGAAAAGGAAAAACCGATGAATCCTTAAAAAATACAGAAGGATACTGTCAATTTGAATATATAAAAGATGAACTTCGAGACATCTTTGCTTTATCAGAAATTGTCATATCCCGAGCCGGAGCAAATGCAATCTGCGAACTTCTTGCTCTCCGAAAACCGAATCTCCTGATTCCACTCTCTGCAAAAGCAAGTCGCGGAGATCAGATCTTAAATGCCAAGTCATTTGAACGACAAGGATTCAGCATGGTTTTAGAGGAAGAAGAACTTACAAAAGACACTCTTACTTCTGCTGTATACAAACTATTTGAAAATCGAGGTTCTTTCGTTGATGCAATGCGTAACTCTAATCAGCAAGATTCGATTGACACGATTATTTCTTTAATTACACAGGCATCAAAATAACTCTTTTTCAGTAAATTTTATAACAACAAAAAGAGAAATACTTTTAATTTAAGCAGCAGATGCCAATACGACATCTGTTGCTTATTCTTTAAACATATTACCCTGTTTTTTTAACAACCACATCTTATTCCTCTACTGCATCTCTTCATATTCTGCACCAAACTTTTTTCTAATCCATTTCTTTGCTCTGTGCAGTAAAGCATGCAGGACTTCTTTGCGGACGCCCATCATCTCGGCTGCCTTTACCTGAGGCACTTCCATATAATAAACAAGCATAACCGCTTCGTACCACCTCGGATTTTTCTGCGACAATGCTGACATGATTTTATTGTGAAACTCTTTTTTGTATAAATTTATCTCGTTCTTTAAATATTCTGTCTCTAAACTATCTCCGAACTGATCATTATTTTTATACAGTTCATCGTCTTCCGACAGCATTTCTCTTTTGTACTTTTTTCTGTAATTCAGCGCAGAATTTTTTGCTGTTGTATATAACCATGCCGAAACATTTCCATCTTTCAGCTTTTCAAATCCTATGTATAATTTAAGAAATGTATCCTGAGTTATGTCTTCTGCCGCATCGTAATTATCACCTGAATAAATATAAGCAACTTTCAGGACGAGATTTTTATACTTTTTATAAATCTCGTTATATTCACGATTACCTGTTAACATAATTTCTCCGGTTTACTTCATTTTTTCTAAAATCTCTTGTTTATCTTCTTCAGATAACTCTCCCATGTGCCATCCTAATCCGACTTGATCTCCCACATAACGCGGTATCAAATGCATATGAAAGTGAAATACGCTCTGTCCTGCACACTCTTCATTATTCTGAACAATATTATATCCGTCACAGCCAAGAACTTCTTTCAGCTTCGTTACCATCTTTTTAGCCAACACCATCGCCTTCGCAGCTATATCCTCATCAATATCATACAAATTCCGATAATGCTCTTTCGGAATAATCAACGCATGTCCCTTTGATGCCGGGCCAAGATCCAGTATTACCCGAAAATCGTCATCTTCATAAAGCGTTGCAGACGGAATTTCTCCTGCTGCAATCTTACAAAAAATACAATCTTTTTCTTTCATAAAATAACGCCTCTTTTCCTTTATTTATTATGATTACATCATAAATCATTTTACCACAAAAAGATTATTTTATCAAAATTCACACTTACACTTTCCATTGTATTTTATGTCGAATTTCGTCGTATGAATTATATTGAACACACATTTTTCTCATGCTAGACTTACTTTATACAGACATTTACTCATATATTTATTTCAATAAGAAAGAGAGAACACTTATGCTTAGTAATATCGATTTAAATAAAATGAATCAATTAACAACCGAAAATGAAACTGCAGGACAGATCATCTCACAGCTTTTGGAAAACCACCAAACGATTGTTTCTATGATTTCTCATGAAATCAGAAATCCACTGACACTTGTTTCTTCCGCTCTTCAAATTATCGAAATACAGCATCCTGAAGTAATTGATTTTCACGGATGGTCACAAGCAGTAGAAGACATTGAATTCATGTGTACCCTTCTCAATGAACTTTCAGACTTTAACAACGGAAACACTCTTCATCACTCCGTTTTTTCGATTGAAAAACTGCTTAAAAATATTGCTGTTTCATTCGCAATGTCTCTTGACGCAATCGATTCTAATATCGAATTTACATCAAAAATATCCGTTGGACCGGACAATTATACAGGCGATAAAATAAAACTGGAAGAAGTTATATTAAATCTTCTTCAAAATGCAAAAGACGCAGTCTCTGAAACGGAGAATCTTAACGAAAGAGGCCGTATCTCTCTTTGTGCTCAAAGAATATCTGACTCTGTTGTAATTACTTGCACAGACAACGGTTGTGGAATCCCTGATGATATTATCGACACAATCTTCGACCCATTTGTTACACATAAGGTAAACGGCACCGGACTTGGCCTCTCCCTTTCAAAAAAGATTACGGAAGCACATGGAGGCGCTTTAAATGTAACTTCTTCTGACGAGACTGGTACTGTATTCACTATGACTTTACCAATCTGACCTATCGTATTCGTTATAATACACTTTTTTCGGTCTGTATAAAATAACCGCCAGGAAAAATCCGCATATCAAACCACCGATATGAGCCATATTATCAACTCCGCTGCTTGTTAATCCAAAATAGAGACTCAGAATGACCATAAAAATCATTCCTCTGCCCGAAAGCCTTCCTAATCTTCCTCTGTTTGCAATTACTACATAAAGAAGCGCTCCCATTAAACCAAAAACAGCCCCTGATGCTCCGGCAGAAACTACAGCTTCTCCGGCGGAGATTCCTGCGATTAAAGAAAGAATATTTCCGCCGAGTCCGCTGATAAAATAAATGATAATAAACCGGATCTTTCCAATCTCAACTTCAAGATTCCAGCCAAGCGCACCAAGCATTACCATATTATTCATCAAATGTGTAATTCCAAAATGCAGAAACATACATGTAAAAAGCCGGTAATATTCCTGTCCTTCTGTAACTAACGGTTCATACATCGCTCCATGGTGCAGCATAAATACCGCATCTTCCGTATTCCCCAGCATCGATAATATTAAAAATACCGCAACATTAATAACAATCAACACTGTTGTACATAAAGCTTCTGATCTTCTTCTCACATCAAGTCCTCTTTTCTATGATTTCCTTCAATTTATTTTTAATTATAGAATACCCGATGTGCTCTGTCCATCTATTTCGGTAATCAGATCATCCCAACTTCCCCATCTGTCACCTTTTATTTTTTCTACTATTCTTTTTACTGATTTTCCTTTCATATAACTTTGTTCTTCATGGCATATTTCTGTTTCTTTTCTCCCGCTTCTTTGCTCTTCTCCCGTAGAAAAAATCAATTTTTCTGAAATAGATTCCTCCGTATCTTCGATTTTCGTTCTTTTGCGTTTCATCTCCTCTGCCTGTGTCATTCGATCCTTCTTACATTCCTCTGTCAACTTCTTGAGATCACAATGTTCTTTTAATGTTTCCCGATGCATTTTTAAAACAAAAGCCACCCCTTGTGTGTCTTTGTAATCAAGACGTTTCACAAAATATTCCGTCAGCTCATGAAAAGATCTGCATATCGTTTTTTCGTTATCTTGTCTTATAATCGGAAGATAGCAGAAATAATACTTATTTTCCTTTTTAAATATTAGTTTCGGATCAAGAATAATATGATTTGGATTCAGAAAAAGCGCTTTTATCCGTTCTTCAATATCAAAAAGCTGATCTATAAACTCTTCTATTTCTTCGCCCCTCATTTCTTCTTCCTCATAAATCTTATCCATACTCATCCCATTTTCCAGCCGAAATGTATATCTGCTCTGACCGTTTTTTCCAATACCATGTACAGGCAACAGTCCACTGATCTCATTATAATTAATCATCTTGACCTGATAATCTTCCTCATACGGTATCGGAAGATCAACATGGATATTTGTATAATCCCACTCGTTTTGATAGATTATCTTCATTTTTCTTTTACTCCGCTTTATTTTTCAACATGAATACATTACTTCAACAATCTTATTTTTTTCTCTGGGATAACAATGTTAGCCTTTCGTCTCACTTTTATTTTCATAAACCCTCTTTCAGCTTCTGCTGATACTTGCACTTCATTCTTTATCACTTCTATTTTCACATTAACATCTGTCATATATATTAATTTTCCATAGATCCGCTGCTGAAAAAGCGTTTCCATATCACAATTTTTCTCAGACCTTCTTGCCAACTGCGCTCCTGCCGCCGCTGTTTCGATTGCTGCTCCTCCTATGATTGCCTTATCATGATAATAGAACGATGTATTTATAATAATTACGAAAAGACTGAATAACAGCGGCATGATATACGACATCTCAATGACAGAACTTCCTTTTACCCATTTTTCTTTTTTAATATCCACTGAAAATCATTCCTCCCGCATACGCTGCCATGATAAATGGGATAAACGGAAATTTTGATTTTCTGTGAAATTTCATTTTCAGAAGCATAAAAATCGAAAATCCCCCTGCTAAAAAGAACGCGATAAAAAGAACAGTTATAAGATTCCAAAAGCCAATAAAAATACCTGTGATAAAAATCAGGATACTGTCCCCATAACCAAAAGCTTCCTCCGTCAACTTGCTTAATAAAAGAAACAAAACACCTGTCACTGCGCCTAAAATAATTTCAACTATAGTTACACTTCTTTCACACATACCACCTAAAATCGCCAATAAAATTCCTGATAATAAAAATCCTAAATGCACCTGAGTCTTTTTCATATCCATACAGCTAAGTACGAGCAAATAGAGGGAAAATGCAATCTGACACAAGTTCCATCCATTCTCCAATATGAAATCCACTATATTTATCTTCCCGAACATCTGGAACACCCTCCTAATCCTTCTACTTCTGATTTTTTCACAGCTTTAATCGTTCTTTTTAATCCACCGCATCCTAAGGAATTATGATATTTACTTCCATTTTCAGTAATGTATACCCCTGCCGATGCACTGCCATATACACATTTTTCACATGCGCGATACATTCCTCCGTCTTCGTTACGGATTTTATCCAGTTGATCATACGGTACAAATCGAATAGATAACTGTAAATAAGAACAGTGGTAATCTTCATGATAAACAGATTGTTTCTCTGTTATATAAACAACTTCAGAATTTTGGGTTCCTTCTCTATTCCCATACCCCGTCCATCCATGAATACGGAATTCTGTCTCCATTTTTGCTGACGGATTTCCGAATAAGGGAATCGGTATTTTTACCGCATATCGAACATGGATATTCATTTCTCCTGTTGCAGGAGACAAATACGAACTCCAACAGGAAATTCCATCACTTCCGTCTGCAAGAATGCTTTGATCTATTTTTTCTTTTCCAAGCGACCGAATCATATCTGACTTTAACTTCACTGTATTTAATACCGGGATGACTGCCGTATCTTCTGCCGCACTTTTAGCGGCGCTGTAAGCGGCGTTTTTTATTCCGATTTTAATACTTTGTATCTCTATTATCCAAATCAGACAAAGTACTGCAAAGAGAAACAGTGGAACGGCAAAAGCTGCTTCAATCGTAATACTTCCTTCTTGTTTTCCTGTTATCTTCGGTGCAGATGCCCTTTCAGATCGTACCAAGATTTTATTTTTATTCGTATTGTATTTACTCATCGCAACCGACTTTTTCCTTTCATTTTTTTCGTTTTTTATAAGATATTTTCCGCACGAGGGAATGCGGGAGAGAGAAAGGGCATCTGCACCGAAGATAACCTATTCATATCCATAATAAGATGGGAACGTATAGGTAAGGTTTCCAAATATTTCTACGCTGTTTTTGATTCCACATTTCGTCACACATTGATCTGCTTTAAACTTTTCAACTTGGAATTCCGACCGCATATTCTCTTCTATCCGATCAATCGTCCGCATCGTAATCTCATCTTCAGACTGTAAAAACAAAAATGCTCTCAGATAATCTTTATATGTAATTCCATTTTCTGTATCTTCTCCCGATATACTGTCTTCATTTGTTCCTAATATAAACAAAGATGTAAGAGTAAGCTGCCATGTATCTTCTGTTTTAATAAGAGGTACTCGGCATCCTGAAAGAAGTGTCCTTATATCTATTACGCTTTCCCCTGCCGCCCATGCCAGCAATATTAACTGTTTCACAACATCTGCAGCTTCAGGGATTAACAACAATGTCGTAATTGTTACTGCCATTGCCATAGCCTCAGACTGTTTTACAGAATCTCCCATAAGATAAACATAATCTGCAGCCATTCTGATAAAAAATATTTTCGTTACAACATTTTCCAGATTTTCTTTATCAGATGCTTTCCCTGAAAGAATATATTCGATTTCATAATCTAAAGATCTTGCATATTCTTCATCTCTGTTATTTTCACGATCCTCTTGTTCTTCAGTGGAAGCCTGAGAAAAATTTTTCATAATATATTCATTGAACAGCAATCTTTCTTCTATCCCATCTGTATTCTGCCGTGCCGGAAATTCCCCTCTTCCTTTCTGCAGGCTTCGTTTAGAAGCCTGCAAATCAAGATTAATCTGACGTCCCGAAAGCGTCATATTCCGCGGCATGGCAACGGATAAAATTCCCGTTTGTTCAATCTGTTCCAGACATTGAAAAGGATTGTCTTCTAACACCTCTTGTTCCATATCTCCTTGTTCTGATTCCTCTTGTCCTTCTTCACTACTTTCTGGCTGTGCTGATTCTTTTATTTCTTCAAAATCATCCAGTATTGATTCTTCCGTCTGTTTAATTTCCTCTCCTTGTATCTGTTCTTCTTCCCATCTTGCTGTTAACCCTGTCAGATTTTCAATAAGTTCTATTCCATATTTTTGCTCCATATATGCAAGAACCTGTTCTCTGAATGACTGTCCTTTGTTATCTGTAAGATATTGAATACGATCTATTTCGTAATCTATATTTCTATCACTGTAATAATGCATTCTTCCAATCAGATGATCTTCACTGAAATTTCCTGTTCCATAGCTTCCGTCAATCCCGAATATGTGATACTTTTCAAGCATTGTCCTCTCATATTCTCCAAATATAGAAAATACAGCTCCATCCGCACAGACACGACTCAAATTCTTTTCAGTCTGTATTACAGTGATTTCAACAATCCCGAATAAAAAAGAAACTAAAAGGATAAACGTAAGACTTAAATACGCCGTGATTTCCGCTTTCTTTCTTTTCATATTTTCTCTTTCCGATCAGATGCCCGAACTTTCAGATGTGATCTTGTCAAAAATCGAATGGATCAGATTGATCAGCTCTGTTTTAAATATCAGCAGCAAAGCAATTACAATTACTAAAATCAGGACAAGTTCTATAACTGTCACGCCCGAAACATATTTCTTATTTCTGAAAAATCTTCGGATTTTTTCTCCTGATCTTCTTTTGTATGAAACAAAATAACTCGTCATTTTCATCATCGTCTTTTCCATAATTTTCTCCCTTCTATCAATCTCATCTGCTCTGTCATTCTTTTTCTTAGATTTGTATACGCTTGGATCTCACCGGAACACTTTGAGTTATATTTGAATTGAAAAAAATGCAGGAACGATCACAATCGCAAACACAATAATCAACATAATAAACAATGGAATCATCAACTTTGTTCCCGCTTCTTCTCCTGTTTTTTTCGCTGTATTTTTTCGTTGTTCAAATGCGTCCGCTCCTTCTCTTGCAAGCAGTTCTGTAAGACCTTTTGTTCCTTTTCTTAGATTCTGTGATAACATCATTCCGAATTTTCGATATTCTGACAAATCACATCTTGTCCCATACTCCTCATAGCATTCTCCTTCTGAAGCGCCTCCTCTGATCTGGTACATTGTAATAATCATTTCCTCATAGGCTTTCTTTCTTCCGCATATCTTACCGGATACTTGCTCTTTCTCCCTTTGCTTTTTCTCATATTCTTCAGCAATTTGAAACCATGCTCTTCTGATTGTCATTCCTGATCTGATATACAGATTAAATTTATTAATAATGTGAGGGTAGTCCATCTTCATCTGCTTGATTGCTTTCTTCTTTTCTTCTTTCATTTTTTGCTCTGAGGATACGACAAGAAAAGCAGCAAAACCAATCCCCATAACAAGAATTCCATACGCCCTCTTTTGAACGCCGTATTCCCACAAAACTTTTTTCCCGTTTACTTTATCCGGCAAAATCAGATAATCTTCCGTTTTCGTCTGTTCATCCGCTTTTTTGATTTCTTCCTTAAGCTGCCTTAATTCCTCTTCTGTACGATCTGATTTCGGCGGAAATACTTTCGCATAAAACTCATGTATTTCTTTTTGATCTTCATAAGTTAAAATAGCCGTAAGCTTTACCAGTGTTCCTTCTTCTTCCAGTTTATCCTGACGTATATGACCTTGGACGTCTATGACGTCATAATGATCAAGTTCCCACGAAACCGTCATCTTTTTTTCAGGAAGAGAAGTAATTAAATTCAAATCTTTTCTTACTTCATCGAATGTTTTATTATCGCCAAGCGCAGCTTTTTCCACTTCTTCTTTTGCCATTGAAAATGCCTGTTTCAACTCTTCTTCATCATATTTTTCTCCTGAAACTGAAAGATTAATTTCTTCTTTCCTGTCATCAATCTTTACCTGAATCCTTCTCGATTCTTCATTGCCGTCCTTACTTCGCCTTAATATTTCCCGCCCTTCCGCATCTTTTTCTATCTTCTTTCCATTATCATAAATATAGACACATGAAAATATAAAAACTGCGGCTGCTGCAAGAAGTCCTGCTTTAACGTAAACCGGATTCTCACGGAAAAAGTATTTTATTTTTCTTCCTTTCATTTTTTCCTTTCCAACCTTACACCTCAATACGGATGATTTTTTTTCCAAAGCGATATGCCCCCATATAGACGATCAGACATATTGTCATAAAACTTATCCCAAAAATATTTCCATATAAAACGTTTAAAAATTCTCCAAATGTCACCTTCATATACAAGATAATAAAGAACGGTACAGAACACATAATTTCAAATTCTAATTTCTTTGAAGCAATCATTGTCTGTATTTCCTGTTCTGTCTCGATTTTTTCACTAATCATCTTCACTGCATTTCTTATAATTGCAATGCTGTCCCCTCCGCTTGCTTTTGCAGATGAAAACACGGTTACAAAATCCGAAGTATCTTCCTGCTTCATCCGCTCGGAAAATTGTTCCATTACATTGACGGCTGCCATTTTCATGTCAAGCTGATGTACCATTTTTCTGTACTCTTTTCTGATCCGTACATCTTCTTCATACATCGAAGCCAGATCTTTTTCTGCTTCTCTTATTGCATTTTCTACCGAATATCCGACTTTTAAAGCTGCTCCCATCGCCTGAATCGCATTTCTGAATTGAATTCTGAATTCTTGTTTCTTCTTACGACACAGATCATAAAGTCCGTCTCTTGTATATAAAATCCATACCGGAAGCAAAAACAGCGCCGATAAGATCGATCCGTAAAATATATATGCGATCAAAATACAAACAGCGGTAGATTTCACAATTAAAAAAAGAAAGTCCGTTTTTTTAATATCCTGCAGCCATAAGTTTTCCTCTGTTTTCAAGATCACCGACCTTCATAAGGCTTCCTTTAATTTTTTCATCTTCCATTCCCATCTCCTTAAATTCATATAATGTTTTTGTCCTTATTTTCCCGTCTTCATATCCCAGTATTTCTTCGATCATAAGGACCTTCCTTGTCTTGTCCCTCAATCGTCCGAGATGAATAATTAAATCAAGCGCTGATGCAACCTGTCTTTGGATTGCATGAAGAGGAAGATCGATTCCCATCATCATCATTGTTTCAATTCTGTGAAGCATATCAGACGGATTATTGGCATGTCCTGTTGACATAGAACCGCTGTGTCCGTTCAACATTGCAGACGAGATCATATCAACCGTTTCATCTCCTCTTACTTCACCGACTATAATCCTGTCAGGACGCATCCTTAGCGCTGATTTAATCAGATCTCTGATAGTAACCGCACCTTCTCCTTCAAGATTAGCTTCTCTGGCTTCCAGCCTGACAAGATTCTCTACTCCTTGAATCTGGAGTTCCGCATTATCTTCTATCGTAATAATCCTCTCTTCTTTCGGAATAAAATCTGACATTGCATTCAGAAAAGTAGTTTTCCCTGCTCCTGTTCCTCCGCTCACAAAAATGTTATATTTTGAACAAACAGCTTTTCTTATAAATTCTGCTGCCTCCTCAGTCAAACTTCCCATTTTGATCAAATCTTTCATCCTGATCGCTTCTGACGGAAATTTTCTGATCGTCATAATCGGACCATTGACGGCTACCGGTTTTAGAACAACATTGACGCGGGACCCATCTGCCAGCCTTGCATCAACTATAGGGGAGGTTTCATTTACATATCGATTTGCCTCTCCTACGATCTGCTGTATCACATCACATAATCTTGCCTCAGAAAAGAAATGCCTGTTTGTCCGGTATAATTTTCCCTCCCTTTCGCAAAATATATTTTCTGTCCCATTCACCATAATTTCTGTAACACTGTCATCTTCAATTAAATCCTGCAATATATCCAGTCTCCGAAAAGCATTAAACAATTCCCTGCTCAGCCTGATCTTTTCGTTCAAGGAAATAAATTCCTTTTTCGCCTCTTCTTCCAATACCACTCTGATTATTTCCTGGAGTTCCTCTTCATTTGTTTCCTTCGTCATATCCATTCGACACATAACCTGCTCATACAATATTTCTGTCGATATCATCTTTTTCACTTCACCCTCATTCGTCGTTTTACCGTATGTTTCAACACATCTGAATATCCCGACGCTTTCAGATTTTCTTCATATTGCCGCATCTTTGCCATAGAAATCTCATCTTGAATAAACGGAGTATAAACACGGTCACACCTTTTTAATATTTCATAAAGCCCTAATATGCAATCTCCCAAATCAAGAATAACCGTTTGATAAATACATTGCTCCATGATTGTATCTAAAAACGTGAGCCATTCTTCCTTCGTCACTTCCCGCAGATCTTTTTCATTTGCAATCGGCATAATATAATCCAGCTTCTCATATTGTCCGGTCATCAAACTTGTTTTTAGTCCATAATCCACACGTTCCTGCTTTAAGTAATACAAAAGATCTCCCAGATCCTGATTCTTCCCGCTTTGAAAATAAAAATCATTTCCCGAATATCCTTCCATGTTGATATAAAGAACCGGAACTTTTTCTGCTATTTTTTCTCCCAGGCAAAGAGCAAACTCTGTTTTTCCAATTCGGTGTATCGGTGAATAAACTCCAATCAGACCTTTTACGTCAGGTTCATCCCTTATCCTTTTTTTCCCTTTTTGAGACATGTTCCCTTCTACTGCATATTTCTCTGTCTTTTCGAAAGTTTCTTCATGCTTTCTCACATCCTCTGTTCTTTTTTCTTCTGTCTCTTCACATTTATCCAAAATCTCCTTTACAACTTTTCTTCTTTCGATTTCTGTGCTTCCTTCTTCTGCTCTTCGTTCTACGGTTCTTTTTTCTCCTGTTCTTATTCCTGCTCTTTCTAATCTTCCGTTTCCGATCTTTCCTGTTTCTGCCTGAATGATCTTGAGAATTTTTGCTGCAGACTGATACCGAAATACGACTGTTTCTCCCGCTTCTCCCTGTCTTTTTACACTTTCTGACAAGAGGAACGTCTTACTTGCTTTTACATATTCTTTCACAGCCGGATAACACTCTTCTGCAATAAAAAGAGCTTCTATTTCCTCATGTTTTCCAAATTCTACGACTTTCTGAATGTCACTGAAAAAATGGAATTGAAATCTTATTCCAAAATGTTTCACTAATATGCTTAATAAGTATTCTGCATATTCTTCCTGCACATCACAGACTAAAAAATTTCCCGCTGTATGTTTACTCTTTTCTTTTTCCATAATTTGAATTTTGCTGCGAACCGCACAGCACGAATAAAAATATACGATATCCGGTCTTATGATTTCCGGATTTTTGAAGATCTGTTTTCCCTCAAAAACAGATCTGTCAGCAGTTGATCTCTGCCGGTAAAATGCATTATAAACAGCAGATTTTATTTTGTCTATAACAAATTTCAAATCTGCCGTTTTTTGTAAAAATCTCACAAAACTTGATAGCAAACAATCCCATAAAGCAGTCCAACCCCAGGAATTCCAAGCATTCCGGATGTCAAAAAGGAAACTGCATTCAAACCCACATTAATTGAAGATTCAGGTGGAATCACATACTGGTTTATAAAAAAAATAAGCGCCATTCCTACCACTGCACGAACGATAAAATTCACTGCTGCGGATAAAATTTTTCTTCCCAGTTTTCTCTCTTCCTTTCCGCTACTTTTCTATGACTCTATTTTATTCTCACATAAAACTCTTTATTCCACTCTTCTGTTTATATCCTTAAGTACAAACTGTTATAAGTCAAATCGCATGAAGTCTAAAAAGCACATTCCGGGATTATAAGCGGTCACCAAGGTCTCGGGCAAGCCCTGACTTTGGCTCGTCGCTATGAAAAAAAAGACTGACAAGATTTCCTCATCAGTCTTTTTCACATAACCCTTACTGTTTATCAACAATAATTCCTCTGTTTTTATTTGTTTTCCACATCTTCTTCCGTGTTATCTTCTGACTTATCCACTGCATTTTCAGCTATATTTCCCACAGTGTCGTCTTCCTCTTTAATCTCGACTTCTTCTCCATCGATCTCTGCTGATGCAGTTCTTACTTTTGCCACGCTTGCCACTGTTTCGCGTTCCGGAAGATTAATCAGTTTTACTCCTGATGTAATTCGTCCATACTGAGAAATATCAGAGCATTTCATTCGAATCACGATTCCTTCTGTATTGATAATCATGATTTCACTTTCTTCATCCACAGCTTTCATTCCGACTACATTTCCGGTCTTTTCTGTGATCTTATAACATTTCACACCTTTTCCGCCGCGGTTTTGTTTCGTAAATTCTTCCATGCTTGTACGTTTTCCCATACCTTTTTCCGAAACAATCAAAATATCTTTTCCCTGACTGCTCATCTGCATACCGATGATTTCGTCATTATCACCTAAATTCATACCTCTGACGCCCATAGACACACGGCCTGTAGAACGAACGTCTTTTTCATTAAAGCGGATACATTGTCCATATTTTGTCACTAGAAGAATGTCCTGATCATTGTCCGTTACTTTGACTTCGATCAAAAGATCATCTTCACGGAGAGAAATCGCCGCAAGTCCTGTTTTTCTCACATTCATATAGTCCTGAATCGGAGTCTTTTTCACAAGACCTTTCTTTGTTGCCATAAACAGATATTTTCCATCTTCATACTCTTTGATCGGAATTGTCGCGGTAATCTTCTCATCCGGCATAAGCTGCAGAAGATTAATCACAGCCGTGCCTCTTGCAGTTCTTCCTGCTTCCGGTATCTCATATGCTTTCAGTCTGTACACACGCCCTTTATTTGTGAAGAACATAATATAATGGTGACTTGTTGTAACAAACAATTCTCTTATAAAGTCTTCTTCAAGCGTCTGCATTCCTTTGATTCCTTTGCCTCCCCGGTTCTGACTCTTGAAGGTATCCATGCTCATACGCTTAATGTAACCCATATTTGTCACAGTAATGACAACATTTTCTCGTGGAATCAAATCCTCCATCGAAATATCAAATTCATCATAACCGATCTGGGTTCTTCTATCATCTCCGTATTTTTCGGAAATGATAAGAATTTCTTTTCTGATCACTCCGAGAAGCAGTTTTCTGTCAGCAAGAATCGCACGATATTCTTCGATTTTTTTCATCAATTCTGCGTATTCTGCTTCCAGTTTTTCTCTTTCCAAACCTGTAAGAGCTCTCAGACGCATATCTACGATTGCCTGTGCCTGTGCTTCCGACAGATCAAACCTTGCAATCAACTCTGCCTTTGCTTCCTGAACATTTTTTGATCCGCGAATGATCTTGATTACTTCATCAATATTATCCAAAGCAATCAATAATCCCTGCAAAATATGAGCTCTTTCTTCCGCCTTATTCAGATCATATTTTGTTCTTCTTGTAACAACTTCTTCCTGATGCGTCAAATAATATTTCAACATATCAAGAATATTCATAACTTTCGGTTCATTATTGACAAGCGCAAGCATGATCACACCAAATGTATCCTGAAGCTGTGTGTGCTTATAAAGCTGATTCAAAATAACATTCGGATTCACATCACGGCGAAGTTCAATGCAGATACGCATCCCTTCTCGGCTTGACTGATCGCTTAAGTCTGTAATTCCGTCAATTTTTTTATCTCTTACAAGTTCTGCAATTTTCTCTATAAGACGCGCTTTGTTTACCATGAAAGGAAGTTCTGTAACGATAATTCTGTTCTTTCCGTTTTGCATCGGTTCAATGTCCGTCACAGCTCTTACTCTGATCTTTCCACGACCTGTTCTGTATGCTTCTTCAATTCCTCTTGTACCAAGTATTTCAGCTCCCGTAGGGAAATCCGGTCCCTTAATGATCTGAAGGATGTCTTCAATCGTAGTTTCTCCGTTTTCATCAATTTGATCGTCAATGATCTTTACAACAGCACCGATTACTTCCCGAAGATTATGAGGCGGAATATTCGTCGCCATACCGACTGCAATTCCTGAAGTTCCATTTACAAGAAGATTCGGAAATCTTGACGGAAGTACAACCGGCTCTTTCTCTGTCTCATCAAAGTTCGGTACAAAATCAACAGTATCTTTGTTGATATCCGCTGTCATTTCCATTGAAATCTTACTTAAACGAGCCTCCGTATAACGCATCGCGGCAGCTCCGTCTCCGTCCACCGAACCGAAGTTTCCGTGACCGTCAACAAGCGGGTATCGCGTTGACCATTCCTGCGCGAGATTTACTAACGCGCCATAAATAGAACTATCTCCATGCGGATGATATTTACCCATTGTATCACCGACGATACGCGCACATTTACGATGCGGTTTATCCGGACCATTGTTCAGTTCGATCATGGAATACAGAATTCTTCTTTGCACAGGCTTCAATCCGTCTCTTACATCAGGAAGCGCTCGCGCCGCAATAACGCTCATCGCATAATCAATGTAGGAAGTTTCCATCGTCTTTTTCAAATCGACCTCATGGATTTTGTCAAAAATATTATCTTCCATTCTTTATCTCCTTTTTACTGATTTCCAATCCATAGAATTCATTTTATTTCCTTCTCTTTCGCTCCGATCCAGTAAGAAAATCTTCGTTCCTCGATTTTCTTACTGGTTTGGCATTTCCAATGCCAAACCATACGCCCCTTATATGACATGAAAATAAATGAATTTATTTTCATGCCCTCTAAGGTTCTGTGATCGTCGCTGTAAAGTGTTATATATCCAAATTTTTAACGTATTTTGCATTTTCTTCTATGAATTCGCGTCTTGGTTCTACCTTATCTCCCATAAGGGTCGTAAATGTCAGATCTAATTCAGATGATGTCTCTTCATCCATCGTTACACGAAGAAGAATTCTATGTTCAGGATCCATTGTTGTCTCCCAAAGCTGATCTGCATCCATCTCTCCCAAACCTTTATAACGCTGTATCTTATTATTGCTGTCTCTTCCAACTTCTGTAAGAATCTGATTCAATTCTTCATCGCTGTATGCATACCAGACTTTTTTATTTTTCTCAAGTTTATAAAGAGGCGGCTGTGCAAGATACACATATCCTTCTTTAATCAGATCCGGCATAAACCGATAAAGGAATGTAAGCAGTAATGTACTGATATGCGCGCCATCTACATCGGCATCGGTCATAATAATGATCTTATGATATCTTAATTTTGAAATATCAAAATCATCATGAATTCCTGTTCCAAAAGCAGTGATCATTGCTTTGATCTCTGCATTTGCATAAATCTTATCAAGACGAGCCTTCTCTACATTCAAAATTTTTCCTCTCAGCGGAAGAATTGCCTGTGTCGCACGATCCCTCGCCGTCTTTGCAGAACCACCGGCAGAATCTCCCTCTACGATGTATATCTCACAATTTACGGGATCTTTATCCGAACAATCGGCAAGCTTACCCGGAAGAGAAGTTCCTTCTAATGCAGATTTTCTTCTTGTAAGATCTCTCGCTTTTCTCGCGGCTTCCCTTGCACGCTGTGCCATCACAGATTTCTCAACTGTAATCTTTGCAACACTCGGATTCTGTTCTAAGAAAATTTCCAACTGTGAAGAAAGAATACTGTTTACAGCTCCTCTCGCCTCACTGTTTCCGAGTTTTTGCTTCGTCTGACCTTCAAACTGAGGATCTTCTATCTTTACGCTTACAATCGCAGTAAGACCTTCTCTGATATCATCTCCTGAAAGATTCGGCTCACTGTCCTTTAAAAGCCTGTTCTTTCTTGCATAATCATTAAACGTCTTTGTGAGAGCCCCTCTGAATCCTTCGATATGTGTACCGCCCTCCGGCGTTGTAATATTATTTACAAATCCATAAGTATTTTCACTGTAAGAATCGTTATGCTGCATTGCAATTTCCACTGCAACGCCGTCTTTCATTCCTTCACAGTAAATAATCTGCTCATAAAGCGGCGTCTTACTTTTATTCAAATATGTGACAAATTCTTTAATTCCGCCTTCGTAATGGAATGTGTGCTCTCTTAATTCTTCCTCACGCCAGTCTCTTAATACGATCTTAAGACCTTTTGTTAAAAACGCCATCTCTCTGAAACGCTGTTTCAGCGTATCATAATCAAAAATCGTATCATCAAAGATTTCTGCGTCAGGTAAAAATGTTACTTTTGTCCCTGTTCTGTCAGGTTCGCATTCGCCGATCGTTTTTAATTTATATACAACCTTTCCTCTCTCATAACGCTGTTTATAAATCTGACCTTCATGATAAATTTCTACTTCAAGCCACTCAGAAAGAGCATTTACTACAGACGCACCTACTCCGTGAAGTCCTCCGGATACTTTGTACCCTCCTCCGCCGAATTTTCCACCTGCATGAAGTACAGTAAATACAACCTCAACTGCCGGAAGTCCTGCTTTGTGGTTGATGCCTACCGGAATTCCTCTTCCATTATCGCATACTGTAATGGAATTATCTTTATTGATATTTACCTGTATTTCATCACAATATCCCGCCAATGCCTCGTCTACGGAATTGTCTACGATCTCATATACAAGATGATGAAGTCCCCTCGTCGAAGTACTGCCGATATACATACCCGGCCTTTTTCTTACGGCTTCAAGACCTTCCAAAATCTGGATTTGATCCGCCCCGTATTCCGCGTCAAATTCTGTACTTGATGCACCCATGTAATACCCTCCTAATTTGCATTTACTGCATGTCCGTTCTTTATGTGAAATATCTTATTAATAGAAAATCTGTGATTGACAAACTCATCTAAACCTGTACACGTTATGATCGTCTGTACATCGTCGATACTATCTAATAAATAGTTTTGCCGATGTTTATCCAATTCAGACAATACATCGTCAAGAAGTAAGATCGGCGTATCGTTCAGCTCTTTTTTTACAAGTTCGATTTCCGATAATTTCAGCGATAACGCCGCTGTTCTCTGCTGTCCCTGCGATCCGAATCTTCTGATATCCAATCCCGTATCTGTCGTGAAACAAATATCGTCTCTGTGAGGACCTGCCGTCGTACTTTTCATACGCAGATCCCGTTCTCTGTATTTGTTTAACGCATCTTCGAACGTCATATTTCCAAGACTGCTCTCATACGTCAAAGTAATCCGCTCTTTTCCTCCGGTAAGCTTATAATGAATATCCGAAATAATGCCGTTTACCTCTTTGACAAATTCCTGACGACGCTCTAAAATCTTCCTGCCATATTCTGCAAGCTGCATATCCCATATATCCAATGTCTCTATCAGATTTTTCTGTCCGTATATATCTTTTAACAAGGAATTTCTCTGATTGATGATCCGATTATAGTTAGAAAGATTATTAAGATAAATTTTATCAAGCTGTGAAAGTTCCAGATCAATAAATCTTCTTCTTCCTGCCGGACCTTCTTTTATGATATTAAGATCCTCCGGGGAAAAAAACACAAAATGAACAATTCCAAACAATTCCCCTGCTCTCCTGATCGGAACTTTATCAATAGCAATCCCTTTCGGACTGTTTTTTTTCAAATGCATATCGATCTGAAAATCTATTTTCCGCTTTTCAATAATCGTCTCTATATGTGACTCATCATACCCGAACTGAATGACATCTCTGTCTTTCGTTCCCCTGTGGGATTTCGTCGTTCCCGATAAATACAGAGCTTCCAGTATATTCGTTTTTCCCTGAGCGTTATCACCATACAGAATATTTGTCTTCGGATCAAACGTAAGATCAAGAAGATCATAATTTCTGTAATTTTTAAGCTTCAAAGACTTGATAATCATAACTTTCCCATCTAATTTATTTTACACGTTTTTTATCTTTTTTTCAATGTACGGATTTGACTTACAATTCCGTTTCTAATTCCTTTCATACAGGATTTTTATTTTTGAACTGTCAATTCATCTTCTTCAAAAGATACAACATCATTCGGATAAAGTTTCCTTCCTCTTCTTGTCTCAACTTCTCCGTTTACACTGACAAGTCCTTCCTGTATAACCTCTTTTGCCTGTCCGCCGTTTTCAACAAAACCGGCTGCTTTTAAAACCTGTCCGAGCCGGATGAATTCTTCTCCGGCTCTCAAATGAAACAATTCCATATTTTACTCCTTTTATATTATACCGCTGCATTAAAATTCACAGGAAGAATGAGATAAATATAACTCTGCGTCTCATCCTTTATGAAGCACGGCGCTTTTGCATTCATGAAATAAAGATCTACCTCTTCATCATCAATTACACGAAGAGCATCGATCAAAAATTTCGGGTTAAATCCGATAAGAAGATCCTTCCCTTCTTTGATACACATAATCTCATCATCCATCGAACCAACCTGAGATTTGATCTTAAACTCCATCGATTCATCTCTTATATCGATAATCAACGGTTTTTTATCTCCCTCTTTGATCAACAAAGTAGCTCTGTCGATACAATCCAGCAGCTCTCTTTTATTTATTTTTACTTTTGTTTCATAATCGCTTGAAAGCATCTGATCGATTCGGAAATATTCTCCTTCGATCAGTCGTGATACAACGATCGTCCTTTCAAATTCGAAAACGATATGATTCTTTGTAAACGAAATGTCTACATCTGCGTTTGATTCCCCGCCTATAATCTTACTGATTTCCTGAAGTGTCTTACCTGGAACGATTACTTTCTTAGGAGCATAAGAATCTTTCAGTTCTATCTTTCGAATTGAAATTCTGTGTCCGTCAAGAGATACAACTTTCAGTATATTGTCCTCGATCTCAAAAAGCTCTCCTGTCATCATCTTATTCGTATCGCTGTCTGCGATTGAAAAGATCGTCTGCCGGATCACTTCCTTCAACGTAAATTCTGAAACGGTAATAAAGTCATCTTTCTCAATATTCGGCAGGTACGAGAAATCATCTCCCGGCTGTGACGCGATTTTAAATTTCGCTTTCCCACATACGATAAGAGTTTGATTATCTCCCTGTGTTTCTATAATCACTTCATTGTCAGGGAGCTTTCTTACAATCTCTGCAAATATTTTTGCATTCAATGCCAAAATTCCGCGTTCAATAATTTCCCCGTCTATAGACGTTTCGATTCCAAGCTCCATATCATTTGCAGTCAGTTTAATAATGTCTGTTGATGCGTCTATTAAAATACATTCGAGAATCGGCATTGTTGTTTTTGATGGAACTGCTTTAGATACAATGCTGACTCCTTTAGACAGGTTTTGTTTTGTGCATATAATTTTCATGAAAAAAGTAACTCCTTTCGCTCTGTGTGGAAAAGTCTAACGCACGCGAAATTATATGTATTTATATAAAATCAATTCCGCAGTCGTCGTATTAGGGGCTGTGAATAAGTTGAAAACTGTCTCAACCCCTTGAAAAATCAAGGTTTTCAGCTTGTGATAACTGTGTGGGTTTCAAGTTGAAACGATGAGGAAAGTGTGGGAATAAATCTGAGCCTTAAAAAAGCGATTTTATGTTATTAACATCTTTTCCCATTGTTTTCCATAATAATCTACATAGTTATCCACAATTAAATTGGATTTATCTTCTTTTTTATAATGTTAACTGTATTGTTAAGAGCTTCGTCTGTTTTCAATTCGTTCTCAATCTTCTTAACGCCGTGGTTGACAGAAGCATGGTCCTTTCCTCCGAGAATTGCTCCGATGGCTTTAAGCGGCGTATCTGTAAGAGTACGGCAAAGGTACATGATGATCTGCCTTGGAAGAACGATTTCAGCATTACGTTTCTTTCCTTTTAATTCAGAAATAGGAATATTAAAATGTTCAGATACGATATCAATAATAAGTTCCGGAGTGACCTCGCGGTTATTGTCAGGAGAAATCATATCTTTTAAAGCCTCTGCAGCAAGTGGAATATCGATCGGTTTATTCTCAAGGTTAGAAAGAGCGATCAGCTTATTCAGAGAGCCTTCCAATTCACGGATATTTGATTTGATATTATTAGCAATATACTGCATAACATCGTCAGGTATATGATATTTTTCAAGACCGTCAAGTTCTTCTTTCTTCCTAAGAATTGCCATTCTTGTCTCATAGTCAGGCGAGGAAATATCGGCAATCAGTCCCCACTCAAATCTTGTGCGAAGACGGGCTTCCAGTGTCTCAATATCTTTTGGAGGTTTATCACTGGAGATAATGATCTGTTTTCCTGACACATGAAGATGGTTAAACGTATGGAAAAATTCTTCCTGTGTACTTTCTTTTCCTATAATAAACTGAATATCGTCAATTAGAAGGACGTCGTTATTCCGGTATTTTTCACGGAACTTTGTCATTGCAAGTTCACTGCCTGTTTTACCGGCTTTCAACGCGTCGATCAATTCGTTTGTAAATGTTTCACTTGTAACGTACAGCACTTTTTTAGACGGATCGTTTGCAAGTATGAAATGGGCAACGGAATGCATAAGATGCGTTTTGCCCAATCCAACGCCTCCATATATAAAGAGAGGATTGTAAATCTCTCCCGGAGACTCCGCCACTGCAAGTGAAGCTGCGTGCGCGAAGTTATTGTTGCTTCCTACAACGAAAGTATCAAAAGTATATTTCGGATTCAGGTTTGCTTTTTCATAGATCGCGTTCACTCTGTTCTTTTTATTAATGCTTTCCTTTTTCTCCTGAATAACCGTCTCATTATCTGTAACAAAAGCGACTTCAAATTCAATCCCGGTTACTTCTGCAATGCAGACTTTAAAAGGAAGAAGATATTTTTCTTCAATATGTTCAAGACTTGCCCTTAATTGGACAAGGATATAGACGGTATTATCCTTCACTTCATAAACCGTCAAAGGCGCGATCCAGGTAGTATAAGAAATATTGGACGAGCAGTATTCAAGTTTCATCTTATTTAATATCAAATTCCAGTTTTGTTCTACAATGTTCATCAAAAGTAACTCCTAATCAATAGAATAGAGAGATATCAAGGCAAAATCTCTCTATTACATTTTACATCAAAAGCGGTTCTTAGGCAATGAGAAATAATGTGTATAACTTTATTCACAAGAATAATATGCGTAATATAAACGTTTTTTCAAAAAAATAAATCTTATCCACAGCTTATCCCAAAGTTTTTAACAGGTTATCCACACAAAAAACAATATTTTTCCCCAAATTGTGGATAACTTAAAAAAAAGTAAAAATAATTTCAATAAATTAAGAATCACTTCGGAATAGATTTTTTTAATAAATTTGAAGAAATATTTCTATGAAACCCTTGATTTTGCTTGACTTATAGCGGTTTTCTTACTATAATTAAGAGCAGTGTTTTTTCAGATATAATAAGAAAAGGTTAAATTTGGAAAAAACACAGAAAGAAAACGTTAATTATTGTGAATACTTTATTATAAAGTATATCAGAAAAGAGGAGGTGTATTTGATATGAAAATGACATTTCAGCCGAAGAAAAGATCCAGATCTAAAGTTCACGGATTCAGAGCAAGAATGAGCACACCGGGCGGAAGAAAAGTATTAGCTGCCAGAAGAGCAAAAGGAAGAAAACAGTTATCAGCTTAGGCCGCATATATGTGGCCTTTTCTTCTATTTATTTTTATTACGCAGTCACAGGCAGACTGAAGAAGAGGTTTTGAATGAAATTTTCCCAGTCTTTAAAGAAAAACAGAGATTTTCAGAATGTTTATAAAAAGGGAACATCTTTTGCAAACAGTTATCTTGTTATGTACATTTTAGAAAATGGACTTCAGGAAAACCGAATAGGTATATCAGTAAGCAAAAAAGTAGGAAACAGTGTTGTCAGACATCATCTGACGAGACTGATCAGAGAAAGTTACAGACTGTCGGAAGAACATTTCCGGTGTGGACTGGATATAGTTGTAATTGCAAGAACAAGTGCGAAGGGAAAGAATTATCATGAAATTAATAGCGCACTGATCCACCTCGGAAAGCTTCATAAAATATATAATTAAAAGGAAGTGGCGCGGATGAAGCGGGTGATGTTATGGCTGATCCGATTTTACAGAAAGTATTTATCCGGTCTGAAAGGATACAGCACATGTAAGTACTATCCCACATGTTCCCAGTACGGGATCGAGGCGATAGAAAAATATGGTGCAATCAAGGGCGGTGCACTGACCGTCTGGAGAATCCTGCGCTGCAATCCATTTTCAAAAGGCGGGTATGATCCGGTACCTTAAGGAGGACAAGTAATGGAAATTTTCGCAATGTCGGCTGCAGGAATTTATGATTGGCCGATCATTAAGCAGGTATCATGGCTGTTAGGTCAGGTCATGAATGGTATTTACAATGCATTGAGCGCAATCGGAATTGAAAATATCGGTGTGGCGATCATCGTATTTACGATTATTGTATACACGATCCTTCTTCCGCTTACGATCAAACAGCAGAAGTTTACAAAGATGTCGGCTGTGATGCAGCCTGAGATTCAGAAGATCCAGAAAAAATATGCAAATAAAAAGGATCAGGCTTCCATGCTGAAACAGCAGGAAGAGATGAATATGGTTTATGATAAGTACGGTTTGAAGATGTCGAGCGGATGTCTTCCGTCATTATTACAGATCGTATTTCTTTTCGGACTTTATCCGGTAGTACAGAACATTCCGGAATATGTTACAAAAGTAAGAAATGTATATCTTCCTCTCGTTGAGAAAATTCAGGCAACGTCAGGATATCAGAAAATTATCGAATCTTTGGCAACAGGTCTTGTTCCGGGAGCAGAATCTATGGATTATTCGAAAGCCGGAAACTTGATCGAAGTAATGTATAAGTTCCAAACATCTACATGGAATGAATTGATCGATAAGATGCCGAATCTTGAGAGTGTTGTAAACAGTACGATGGCAGATGTCTCTCATCTGAACAACTTCTTAGGAATTGATATCGGAGCGCATCCGTGGAATCTTCTTACAGATGCTTTGGCAGCGGCTTCTATCGGCGGAATCATCATTGCGGTTCTTATTCCGGTGCTTGCAGGTTTGACACAGTTTATCAGTGTAAAACTTTCTCAGGCAGGTGCAGGCGCAGCTGCGATAAGCGATGATAATCCGATGGCAAGTTCTATGAAGACAATGACTTATACAATGCCGTTGATCTCCGTTGTATTCGGTTTCACACTTCCGGCAGGTCTTGGTTTATACTGGGTAGCGAGTGCGGCCGTGCGAAGTGTTCAGCAGCTTGCCGTTAATAAATATTTGGCAAAGAAAAGCATTGACGATATTATAAAAGAAAATCAGGAAAAAGCGAAAAAGAAACGAGAGAAAAAAGGTACTTCCGCGGAAGAAATCAATAAGATGGCAACAAAGAGTACCCGAAATGTAGGAACGTCTTCCACTTCTAAGGCAAAGGGGAAAGCAATCGATGCCGAAAAGGAAGAGAAGATAAGGAAAGCACAGGAACTTGCAAAGAATGCAAAACCGGGAAGTCTTACTTCAAAAGCAAATCTTGTAAACAGATATAACAGCGGAGCAAAGACAGAAGAAGTAATTCCGGAAAAGCAAGATAATAAGAAAAAGAAATAAACTGTTTGCGGGAAAGGAATGAATGGTATGAAAAGTAATATCAGAGTATCTGCAAAAACTTTAGATGATGCAATTACAGAGGCAATGATTCAGTTAGGCGTTACAAGCGACAGAATTGAATATAATGTGATTGAAAAAGGAAGCGCAGGTTTTCTTGGAATCGGTATGAAACAGGCAGTGATCGAAGCGTGGAAAAAGGAAGATAAAGAAGAGGAAGCGTTTTTGAAAGCTGTTGAAGAGACGATAAGAGAGACTCCCGTAACAGAAGATTTTTCAACAGAAGATGATGTGAAAGAAGAAAGCGCATCAGTGAAAGAAGAAATTGTACGGGAAGAAAAAGTTGAAAAAGAAGAAGCTCCTGAGAAAGAGAAAAAAGCAGAGCAGACTTCCGTAAAGAAAAGAGAGCATCTCGGAAAAGTAGAAGATGAGACAATTAAATATGTAGAACAGTTTGTAAAAGATACTTTAAAAGCAATGAATATGGAAGTAGAAATTACATCTTCTATTGATGAAGACGGCGCGCTTTATGTTG
Organism: Mediterraneibacter sp.; assembly: GCF_030825015.1. NCBI lineage: Bacteria > Bacillati > Bacillota > Clostridia > Lachnospirales > Lachnospiraceae > Mediterraneibacter > Mediterraneibacter sp. The sequence goes on from NZ_JAPJQP010000014.1 coordinate 44,799, forward strand.
ATATGAAGGGCGACAACATGGGAATTTTGATCGGCAAAAGAGGTCAGACGCTTGATTCCCTTCAATATCTTGCGAACCGTGTTGCAAACAAACATCAGTCAGATTATGTAAGAGTGAAACTTGATACAGAAAATTATCGCGCAAGAAGAGAAGAAACGTTGAAACATCTTGCAAAAAACATCGCTCATAAAGTAAAGAGAAACAGAAGACCGGTAATACTTGAGCCGATGAATCCGTACGAAAGAAGAATCATTCATTCCACATTGCAGTCCGATCCATATGTGACGACACACAGTGAAGGTGAGGAGCCGTACAGAAAAGTTGTAGTTACATTGAAAAGATAATAAAAGTTCATAAAAATTAAGAGTAAAAAGACGCTTGACAGGATGCGGTAAACGCAAAATATCAAGCGTTTTTTTCATTGACGAACAGGAAGTTTCAATCTAAAATAAAAGGTAGCGTTTAGGTAAAATATAATATGAAAAATTAAATCATTCATAGAGATAGAATATGTGGAGAGCGGGATAGAATGAGAAAAGAAACGATTGCAGCCATATCGACAGGGATGACAAATTCAGGAATCGGAATTGTGAGGATCAGTGGAGAAGAGGCTGTTGTAGTTGCAGACCGGATTTACAGAGGAAAGAAGAATCTTTCTGAAGTTGAGAGTCACACGATAAATTACGGATATATAGTAGATTGTGAAAGCAGTTTGTCTGAAGATCAAACGGAAAATGTGATTGACGAAGTACTTGTTACAGTTATGAGAGCGCCGAGAACGTTTACCGGAGAAGATACAGTGGAGATAAATTGTCACGGCGGAACATTTGTTGTGAAAAAAGTACTGGAAACTGTTTTAAAATATGGCGCAAGTCCGGCAGAACCCGGAGAGTTCACAAAAAGAGCATTTTTAAATGGAAAGATGGATCTGTCGCAGGCAGAAGCCGTGATCGACGTGATCCATTCGGAGAATGAATATGCGCTGCAAAGTTCTGTAAGTCAGTTAAAGGGAAGCGTAAAAAATAAGATCAATGAGATAAGAAGTGAAATCATATATCATACGGCGTTTATCGAGACGGCGCTTGATGATCCTGAACATATCAGTGTCGACGGATATGCAGATACGCTGAAAAAGTCAGCAGATAAGATTATTCAGGAACTGGAACAGCTGATCCATTCTGCCGATGACGGAAGAGTGATAAAAGAAGGAATCAAAACTGTGATCGTAGGCAAACCGAATGCAGGAAAATCCTCTCTTTTAAACGTTCTTGCAGGGCATGAGAGAGCAATCGTAACGGATATTGAAGGTACAACGCGGGATGTGTTGGAAGAGCAGATTAAATTAGGCGGATTAAATCTTAATGTGATTGATACTGCGGGAATCCGTGAAACAGAAGATCTGATTGAAAAAATAGGCGTAGATAAGGCGTTGGAATATGCAGAAACGGCAGATCTGATTATTTATGTTGTTGATGCATCAAGAAATTTAGATGAAAATGATGAGAAGATCATCGATATGATCCGGAATAAAAAAGCAGTAGTTTTGCTAAACAAAACAGATGTTGATACTGTGATCTCAGAAGAAGATATGAGAGAAAAAATTGAGGATCTTCCGATTATTTCAATATCTGCAAAAAAAGAAACCGGAATTAAAGATCTGGAAAATAAAGTAAAAGAGATGTTTTTAAAAGGTGACATTTCGTTTAATAATCAAGTATATATCTCAAATGTCCGTCAGAAAAATGCTCTTTTAGAAGCTCTTGAAAGTATGAAAAAAGTGATCAGAAGCATTGAGGATAATATGCCGGAAGACTTTTATTCCATCGATCTTATGGATGCATATGAGAGTCTCGGAAGTATTACGGGAAATTCAGTAGGAGAAGACTTAATAAATGAAATATTCAGCAAATTCTGTATGGGAAAATAAAGATCAATATGATATTGCAGTTGTAGGTGCAGGACACGCAGGCTGCGAGGCGGCTTTGGCGTGTGCGCGTTTAGGCTTTCGCACAGTTATGTTTACGGTGAGTGTGGACAGTATTGCGCTGATGCCGTGTAATCCGAATATAGGAGGAAGTTCAAAAGGACATCTTGTGAAAGAGATTGACGCTCTTGGAGGCGAGATGGGAAAGGTGATCGACAGAACATTTATTCAATCGAAAATGCTGAATCAGTCAAAAGGACCGGCTGTTCATTCTCTTCGCGCACAGGCAGATAAGGCGGACTACAGCAGAGCGATGCGTCAGGTTCTGGAAGATCAGGAAAACCTGGATATCCGCCAAATGGAAGTGACAGATATTTTGGCAGATGATCCAGATGAGTCAGGAATAAGAAGGATACAAGGCGTTCAGACCTATTCAGGCGCCATATACCCTTGTAGAGCGGTTGTTCTGTGCACAGGCACATATTTGAAGGCTCGATGCATTTACGGCGAAATAAGCACACAGACGGGGCCAAACGGACTGCAGAGTGCCAATTATCTCACAGACAGTTTAAAATCACTTGGCATTAAAATGTATCGCTTTAAAACAGGAACTCCGGCAAGGATTGACAAAAATTCGATTGATTTCACAAAGATGGAGGAACAAAAAGGGGATGAAAGGGTCGTTCCTTTTTCGTTTACAACAGATCCAGAAGATGTGCAGATCGATCAGGTGTCATGCTGGCTCACGTATACAAATGAAAAGACACATGAGATCATACGTGATAATTTGGACAGATCCCCGCTGTTTTCAGGCGCTATAGAGGGAACAGGTCCTAGATATTGCCCTTCAATCGAAGATAAGGTTGTAAAATTTCCTGATAAGAATCGTCATCAGGTCTTTATCGAACCTGAAGGAATCCATACAAACGAAATGTATGTCGGAGGTATGTCAAGTTCACTGCCTGAAGACGTTCAGTATGCGATGTACAGAAGCGTTCCGGGATTAGAAAATGCAAAAATTGTAAGAAATGCATATGCAATCGAATATGATTGTATAGATGCAAGACAGTTAAAAAGTACGCTGGAATTTAAAAATATAGACGGACTATTCAGTGGCGGACAGTTTAACGGAAGTTCAGGATATGAAGAAGCGGCAGCACAGGGAATTGTCGCAGGAATTAATGCTGCAAGAAAATTGCAGGGAAAAGAAGGGATTGTGATCGACAGATCCCAGGGATATATCGGAGTATTGATTGATGATCTTGTTACAAAAGAAAGTCGTGAACCGTACAGAATGATGACTTCAAGAGCAGAGTACAGACTTTTGTTAAGGCAGGATAATGCGGATCAGCGTTTGACGAAATTAGGATATGAAATTGGTCTGATCAGTGAAGAAAGATATGAAAAACTTCTTGAAAAAGAGAGATTGATAGAAGAGGAGATCCGGCGGGTAGAAAAGGTAAATGTCGGAACATCGCAAGAAGTTCAAGATTTATTGAAGATATATGAAAGTACACCATTGTCATCAGGAACGACTCTTGCAGAATTGATCAGAAGACCGGAATTATCTTATGAAAAACTTGCGCCAATCGATAAAAACAGGAAAAACCTTCCTGAAGATGTGGCGCAGCAGGTTGATATTAATATTAAATACGATGGATATATAAAACGTCAGATGCGTCAGGTAGAACAGTTTAAGAAACTGGAAAATAAAAAAATACCGGAAAATATCAATTATGATGAAATAAAAAGTCTTCGTATAGAAGCAAAACAAAAATTAAATCAAATCCGTCCGTCTTCGATCGGACAGGCATCCAGAATATCAGGAGTATCACCGGCAGATGTTTCTGTACTTCTCGTTTACTTAGGGAGTAAGTAGAAAGTGAACAGGACATAAACAAAAAAGTAAATAAAACGATAGATTTATGTATTTACAGAGTTTTGGAATGCCATAGTTATGTGATGATAGCGTTTTGGAATAACATAGTTGTATGATGATAGATTTTTATATAAAGATATTAATATAGTTATCTGATTATATATTTATTGGAGAGTGTCTTATATATAC
>NZ_JAPJQP010000034.1:0-6751 GCF_030825015.1 Mediterraneibacter sp.
ACAGTGACTTGTCGCCAGTTTCCTAACTTGACATTCGCTCCACGGAAAACCTGCCTTAGCTTATCTTTTTGCCGGGCAGCAACCTCACGCTTCACAGCTATCATGTCACAGCTTTTTTAGTATATAGGAAATAACTGTGTATTTCAAGCTATTTTTATGAAAAATTGTATTTTTTTCAATACAATCTTCTTTTTCTCTTTTTTCCTATTATATATAGAAGCAACAGGCGCCATCTACCCCGGACACCTGTTGTTTTCTTAATTGTTGCCTTTTATAAATTTCTCCCATTTTCAGCAATTACATTTTGATACCACCCAAAACTTTTTTTCTTCCACCGTTTTAATGTTCCGCTCCCATCATCATTTCTATCCACATAAATCATTCCATACCTTTTACTCATTTGAGCTGTTGAAGCACTGACAAGATCAATACACCCCCACACTGTATAGCCCATGACTTTCACTCCATTTTCTATCGCCTGTCCTACTTCCTCAATATGTCTCCTCAAGTACTCTATCCGATAATCATCCACAATTTCCAGACTTCCATCAGCTTTGTGAATCGGATGATCCCGAGCTCCTAATCCATTTTCAACAACAAACAACGGTTTCTGATATCTCTCCCAGTACATCTCTAACACATACCTCAAACCTTTTGGATCGATCTGCCATCCCCATTCGCTCGACTTCAACGTCGGATTAGGAACGCCACCTAATATATTTCCTTCCCCTCTTCGCATCTTTTCCGAATCCGCTGCAGCACAGGTACTCATATAATAGCTCAGCGAGACAAAATCCACTGTCTCTTTCAAGATTTCACGATCCGATTCTTCTATATCCAGGGAAATCCCATGCTCTTTGAAATATTGCAATGCATATCCCGGATACGTTCCACGCACATGCACATCTGCAAACATCAAGTTTCTATGCTCCAACTCTTTTGCTGCTAAAATATCATCCGGATTCGGTGTCAATGGATATACCGGCACACTTAATATCATGCACCCAATTTTAAAATCCTCATTAATTTCATGACCGATTTTCACTGCCCACGCACTGGCTGTCAATTCATGATGTGCTGCTTGATAGAGCTGTTCTTCGGTCAGTTCCTCCTTCGGGGTCACTATCGCCCCGCTCATAAAAGGAGACTCCAGTATCGAATTAATTTCGTTAAATGTAAGCCAGTATTTCACTTCATTCTTATATTCTTCAAATACAGTCTTCACATATATTTTATAAAAATCAATCAGCTTTCTACTGCGCCAGCCATCATATTTCTCCGCCAAATATAACGGAGTCTCATAATGCGACAGCGTAACAAGTGGTTCTATTCCATATTTTTTGCATTCCGCAAACAAACTATGATAAAATTCCAGTCCTTTCTTGTTTGGTTCTTTTTCATCTCCACGCGGGAAAATACGACTCCACGCAATCGAAGTTCGAAAAACTTTAAAACCCATCTCAGCCATCAATTTCAAATCTTCTTTATATCGGTGATAAAAATCAATCCCTCTCAATTTCAGATTTTCTTGCACCGGACTTTTTGTCCTCTCACCTTTCAAGCCTTTTGGAAGTACATCTTGTATCGAAATTCCTTTTCCATCTTCATCAAATGCACCTTCACACTGGTTTGCCGCAACCGCTCCGCCCCAAAGAAAATGTTCTGGAAACATAGCCGCACCCCTTTCAATAAACTCATAATCCTGCACTAATATAGTATCCGTCTTCCATCGCATTCCATACCGTTCCCACTCTATTCGCATCGCCGATTATATCTGTATCTTGAACAATCCCAAAAAATGCATTTGCTTCATCTGTTCTCGCTCGCATGCCTGCTGCAAGAATAACGGTATCTGCTTTTATTTCAAGTTTTTTACCTTCGCCTCCTGCCGCGATCACAAATCCCTTCTCCACAGAAATACATTGTGTTTCTGTCATCACTGTTAGCGTACGACATTTGTTCATTTCTGTTTTCAAAGCTGTTTTCATAATATCATTCAATGTCCGATTCACAATTTTTCCAATTTCGAGAATTGTCACCTGTTTTCCTTTTCTGCTCAGTTCAACTCCCAACTCACATCCGATCGATCCCCCTCCGACAATGACAACATTTTCACCAATCTTTTCCTGATGTTTGTAAGCCTCTATACATGTCAAAACACGATTTTTTTCCATGCCAGGAATATTTGGTTTCATCGGATAAGCACCCAGTGCAAGTATTAAACTATCAGGACACATTTCCTTAATCATTTCAGGAGTAACAGTTACATTTAATCGCACTTCTACTTCTGCTTTTTGAACTTGAATAATTAAATAATCTTTCAGCCTCTTTAAATCCTGTTTTGCTTCATCATACTCCGCACACACCAACTGGCCGCCTAATTCTCCTTCTTTTTCTAAAAGGATTACCTGATGCCCTCTTCGAGCAGCAGTCAACGCCGCCTGCATGCCCGCAGGACCTCCGCCGACTACAACTGTCTTTTTCTTTACGAAAGCCTTCGGCAGTTCATTCGGCACACGCTCTTCATGCAGATACCTTGGATTCACTGAACAACACGGAACTGTATTGATCCCAACATGACTTCTCCGTTCTTCTTCTGTTTTATATTGATATGGATTATAACAATTCATACATCTGATGCACGGAACAATATCCTCCGAGCGTCCTTCCCATGCTTTTTTCACCCACCAAGGATCCGCAATCAACTGGCGCCCAATCACAACCGCATCCGCACATCCCGCTTCCAATATTGCTTCCGCTTCTTCCGGAGTCATGATACCTCCAACCACAGCAACCGGTATTTTTACTTTTTCTTTTACAACTTTCGCCATTTCTACATTGATTTTATGCGGAGCATATGCCGTAGGCGACATATAAATTTTTGTCCGATTATCAACCTCTACACCGCAGGAAATATGAACCATATCTATCTTATCTTCAATCCTTCTTATAAACTCTGCAACTTCATCAATCTTCATGCCGCCTTCTATATGCTCATCCCCACTGATTCGCATATCAAGCATATAATCACATCCAACCGCCTTTCTGACTCTATCGACGATCATCATAGGAAATTTAATGCGATTTTCAAAACTTCCACCATATTCATCTTTTCTTTTATTAAAATACGGGGAAAGGAATTGTGCCGGGAGCCACCCATGTCCGAAATGGAGCAATACACCGTCAAATCCATACTCCTTTGCATCACATGCCGACTTTGCAAATTTATCCGCGATCTCATCCATCATTTTTTCGTCCATAGCCCGGACTTCCGTCCCGTCACTTCGCACAAAAGACACTGGTCCTATCGCGTAGTCGCCATCTTCCACAACTGCAAACTGACCGCAATGGCACAATTCAAACTCCGCTTTCGCACCTCGCTGCCTAATCAAAGACACTTCTTCCCTTACTTTTGCCGCCTGAAATAAGTCTGCAAAACAATACGGTCCCGGAGTCAAACGCATACGCTTATCATCCACAGATCCGCTCGTCCCTCTGATAATCATACCGATTCCACTCAATGATTTATCTGTATTACTTCCTAAAGGAGCCGAAATAATTCTATTTTTCAAAACAATTTTATTTACCTTCAGCGGCTGGAACAACAGCGGATATTTACATTTTTTTCTTTCCCCTTCACTGTTCATTCTTTACGCCTCCTTCTCTTCAGGTATATCTTTAAAACCAATCAGTACAGTGATCAAAAATGCACCGACAAAAGAAACTGTCATTAAAATGCACCAAATCACAAATGTATCTCCGAAAAATGCAGGAAGACCGCCAAGTCCACACATGCTTAACGCAGTACATTTCACTCCAAATATCAAAGAAACTGCCGAACAGATAGCATCCATAATCCCTAATGCAATGAGCGGTTTTTTCGTCGGAAGCAATACTCCGAACAGTGCCGGTTCTGTAATCCCCACTACGGCCATCAAACAAGATGACATCGACGTCGTTTTCAATTTATTATTCTTTGTCTTAAGCCAAACACCAAGCGCTGCTCCTCCCACTGCTATATTTCCATACGCCAGCAAAGGGAAGAAATATGAAACCCCCTGACTTGCAAGTTCCGACAAAGTTATCGGCAATGCAATACCATTATGGACTCCCGTCAAAACAAGATACGGCGCCACTCCTCCGATCAGCAATCCGCCTACAACCGACATCTTCGTAAACACAAACGAAACAATACCGCACAATCCATTTCCAATCCATGTTGCGATAGGCCCTGTTACAATCAAAATAACCGGTATTGATAGAATCATAGTAATAATCGGAACCAAAAGACTCGATAATACTTTTGGACTGATTTTCTTTGCCAATTTATTGATCAGCATAACAACCGGCATTGAAATTAAAATAGGGGTAATCGACGATGCATACGACACGAGTGTAACCGGTAATCCTAAAAAAGATGCTGTACCTCCCGCACTTCCTGCTTCAATTATTGCCGGATAAACCATTACCGCCCCTACCAGCGCTCCCAAATAAGGATTGACTCTTAATTTTTTAGCCGATGCATACGCTAAAAAGATCGGGAGGAAATAATATCCTGCCTGTCCGATTGAATTCAACACCTGGTATGTATATGTTGTTGTGTCAACATCAAGATAATTCAACATCGCCAACACACTCTGTAAAAAACCAGATGCGATCAAAATCGGAACAACCGGCTGTATCGAATTGGCTATATAATCTATCACAGTTGCCCATATAGATTGTTTCTTTACAACGCCGTTTTCATTTCCCGACTCTGACTCAGTAATATGAACAATTTTCTCCAATTCATCATAAACATCATTACACCGTCCGCCAAAAATAATCTGCACTGTATTTCCGGACCAATTTAATCCTTGACATCCCTCCACCTCTTTTAGTTTTTTCTCATCAGCCTTCTCCGGGTCCTTTAGCTCCACCCGGACACGAGTAAAACAACTCATAATACTGACAATGTTTTCTTCTCCTCCTACATTCTCCAAAACATCTCTTGCCGCTTTCTTCAAATCCATATGCCTTCTCCTTTCTTTTTAACTTTTTTCTCTTCATATAAGCAAACAGACCCAAAGACAGGGGCATATCCTGCCTTTGAGTCTGGCCTAATCTAATAGTGACCACCTCATCACTTCATGTTCTATCAATTATTTAATTTCTCTTACTCTCTGTTAACAATACAATTTCTCAAATGTAATACAAGATAATTTTCTTCCGATACGGTAATATATCTTCCATATTTACCGTATAACATTTGCGACAATCCCTCAATGCAAACAACTTCTCTTTGAAACCTTTCTTTTATCGTTTGATCCAAAAGCTCATCTTCATCCACACTTTCCTTATCATCCACATAACGCTGTGCAAAATATTTTACATGCGTGACTAATCTCGTATAAGCCAATGACTCTTCTTTCACATCTGTCAAATAATTCTCCCGTATATATTTCAACGACAATTCAATTACTTCAAATGTTTTGCTTACAGCCCTCTTGCTCTTTTGAAACTCCGAAGCAATTATATGCATTGCTATATAGCCGACCTCTGCGTCCGGTATCTCTATCCCAAACCTCCTTTTTATACGCTCTTTTGCATATAAGCCTATCTCCCATTCTTTCGGATAAAACTGCCTGATTTCTGTTTCAAACGGATTATCAAGTACCAGGTTTTCCTTCATTCGTTTTATCGCAAAATGTATATGATCAAGCAAAGCAAGTGTTTCTTTTTCCTTCGGCAAAAATCCATATTCCGCTCTCGCTTTCTCAAAAATTTCTTCCACAAGTTCAAGATATTCCGGTTGAATAGCTCCGATCATTTCTATCAGCTGCTTATTTTTGCCGGCAACAAACATTTTCTGAATTTTGCTTTCATCGACCTGATCTCCTTTTTTTGCCCGAAAGCCGATCCCGGTTCCGATTATAATAACTTCCCCTTTTTTTCTGTCATACCCCATGACAACATTATTATTCAACGGCTGTATTATTTTAATCATTTTATGTAATCCTTTCCAACGTCAACAATCGCTCTCCCGCCCGAATTTGCTTACTTCCTACACACTTAGACTTAAACTCATCTGTTTTTTCTAAAATTACCATAATTGTTGCGGGATGATATTTTTTCACAAACGGAAGATCAACTTTCATCAGCAACTGCCCTGCTTCTACTTTATCTCCCTGTTTCACTTTTACATCAAATCCTTTTCCCTTAAGTTCCACAGTATCAATCCCCACATGAAGAATAATATTGGCTCCTTCAGCCGTTGTTATGCCTACCACATGTCCTGTTGGAAACACAACCGAGACAATCCCTTTTACCGGAGAATAAACCTCCCCGTTTTCCGGTTCCACTGCCGCCCCATCTCCAAGGATTTTCTGTGAAAACACAACATCCTCCACATCTTCTAACAGAACAACTTTTCCGTTAACCGGAGCATATACCTCGTTAGAGTCTTCATTTTTTATTTTTATTTTTTCTGCATGAGTTTTTAAAAAAAACATCTTCTCCTCCAATAACAAAATACTTGTTAATTTTCAGCTATCGCTTTCCTTTTATTTACCATCAAACTTTTTTATATTAAAAAAACCAAAATCAGCTCTGCTGATTTTGGTTTAGCCTGCATTACCAGTGACATTCCCAATGTCTCTCTTAAATTAATTTTATTATAGCAATCTTGCCTAATATTGTCAATGAAAATAATCTCTCTTGGCGGCGTAAATTTACTGTAGGAATTATAGTGGCAGAAACTGCCGGATGTGTT
>NZ_JAPJQP010000004.1:0-32652 GCF_030825015.1 Mediterraneibacter sp.
GTCTGTCTGTCTGTCTGTCTGTCTGTCTGTCTGTCTGTCTGTCTGTCTGTCAACAACATATTGCCAGTTTCAGCAAATGTCAAGAGCGCATCCCGATAAAATTCATATTGTTTTTTTCGTAACTTTATCTCGGCAGGCAATCCAATGTTGAAGTCCGAACAGATGGATTCAAAATTGTCCAATACATTCACATATCGCTCTTGTATCTCTAATGATGGTAGCGGAATTTCTATATTTGCTATTGCTGAAACATTAGAATGAACCACCTTACTTTTTATTTTTCCTTTGCTTTTTTGCTGTCTTGCGTCATATGTTGATAACACATATGATAAATATTTGGGATTCTGTTTGTGCTTCATAACAACAATGTCACCACCTGCCAAACATTTTTCAATTCCTACATAGGCAACCGATTTTGCGATATCTTCAACACTTTCACCTGTAATCGCAAACAAAATATCTCCGTGTTCAAAATATTTTGGAGATGAAACATATTCTATCTGCGTATGAGATACGCACTTATCGAACCAAATATTATAAGTAGTGTAAATTTCTCCATATCTAACACACGGAACCCCGTCTGGTGTTATTTGATCTCGTTTAATTCCTGTTCCACGATACATCTCCGTTGCAATATCCTTTATTTTCACCATAGGAATTTCTTTATTACATGCTAACATCTTATCCCGATAATACTCATATTGTTTCTGCCTCGCTGTAAACTCTGCTGTAAGCTCTGCTGTAAGCTCTGCTGTAAGCTCTGTGAAATTGTCCAAAATTCGGACAATTTCACTCTGAATTTCTATTGGTGGAAATGGAATTTTTATCACTGAATATGTACTAATCCATAATCTTTTATGTTCATTAGACACAAATCCAATTCTCCCCATTACATGAAAAACGTATCGTATCATTATTTTACTTTCATCAGCTGTAAGTATTTTCATTGCAGAAGACTTTACTTTAAACGGAAAATCTACCCATTTGAAAGCTCCTGTAAAATCATCAAAAATTATTACAGGATTATCTTTTGATGCATTGTATATTCCTTCTGTTTCACTTGTATATCCCAATATAAAGGATTGTCCAGCTGTGAGTACTGGCGTAAAAAAATCATCGTTGTATTCTGTACTATTCACAATATATTTTGTTGGCTGCTCATATTTTACAACATCGCCTATCGATACATATTCCACTCCGTCAGGACATAATTCTGAAATCAATTCGTTCAATTTACTCATTTATTGTCCTCTCTTCCTTGCAGCAATCTCTCTACCTCTTTATCAAAATCTGATATAATATTCTGTGTCTTATTAAATTCATCGTATTCCTTAGTTGCTTTTTTATTGGCATCCTTCTTTGATATTTTACCTTTTCCTTTTAATACATCATACTTTCTAAATGATAAAAATTCATTAATACTATCTGCAAATTCAATCATAGTAAATGTATTTTCTCGTTCGATCAAATCTTCAATATAATCAAAATAACCTGTCACTGTGCGCTCCAACTGACGAATCTGTTTTTCATTAAGATAGTTTTTTGCAATTATCACATCTGATTTTAAAATCCTTCCCCCCGGCGAATTTTTCCATGTAACCAATCCCATGTGCTCTTTTGTATGGTCTGCCTTTGCGTCAATAATCTCAGCTGCTGTTTGCCCTGTAATTGCATAATGAAATTTATTTTGCACCATCGCATAAAAGTCATGTGTTGTTTGTGAATCTTTATCATAATCAATACTGCATTCCGCAAATATATCCGTAATTTGTTGCCATATTCTTCGCTCACTTGCGCGAATAGAGCGAACCCTCTCTAACAGTTCTTTAAAATAATCTTTACCAAATGCGGTTTTTCCCTGTTTTAGCCGTTCATCATCTATTGCAAAGCCTTTAATCATATATTCCTTTAAAACACCTGTTGCCCATATTCTAAAATTAGTAGCTTTTCGTGAATTAACACGATATCCAACTGAAATAATTGCATCAAGATTATAAAACTGCATCAAGTATTTTTTTCCATCTGAAGCAGTTGCCGAGATTTTCTCGGTAACTGAATTTTTATCCAATTCTCCTTCTGAAAAAATATTTTTCAAATGCAAGGAAATATTATCTGTAGAGCACCCAAACAACTCTGCCATTGCTTTTTGAGTTAGCCAGATAGATTCATCTTTTACTACTGCTTGAATACTCACATCTTCATCAGGTGTATTATATATTAAAAAATTTAATTCTTTTCCCATCTCTATCCCTCAATTTCAGCAATAATCTCATCAATTTCAGCACGAAGTTTATCTATATTTTTTACTGTTTTTTTTATTTCAGCATTTAAAATCTTAATATCTATTACTTCTCTTATATCTTTTGCATCGACATAAGAGCTTACGGATAAGTTATAATTTTCATGTGCAATTGTATCTTTATCTACAGATTTAGAAATATATTCTTTATCCTCTTTACTACTGAATAATTGCATTATTTTTTTAATATGTTTTTCTGTCAAAATATTATTATTCGTTTCCTTTTTATAGAATTCCTCGCCACTTGCATCTATAAATTGGACTTTCGTATCTGATTTATGTTTTGAAAGCACCATTATATTAACAGCAATCGATGTGCCATAGAAAAGATTTGGTGCAAGTGCGATAACTGTTTCTACAAAATTATTATCCACCAGATACTTCCTAATTTTCTGTTCCGCTCCCCCTCGGTAAAATATCCCTGGAAAGCATACAATTGCCGCTCTCCCTTTGCTCGAAAGATAACTCAATGAATGAAGGATAAAGGCAAAATCCGCTTTTGACTTAGGCGCCAATACACCTGCCGGTGCAAAACGTTCATCATTAATCAATGTAGGATCATCATTTCCAATCCAATTGATTGAATATGGCGGATTGGACACAATCGCATCAAACGGTTTATCATTCCCGAAATGCGGCTCCGTAAGTGTATTACCCAATGCAATGCTAAACTTATCATAATTTACATTGTGTAAAAACATATTCATACGCGCAAGATTATACGTTGTATGATTTATTTCCTGACCAAAAAATCCATCCTCGATTACATGTTCATCAAATTGTTTCTTTGCTTGTAACAGCAGCGACCCAGATCCTGCCGCTGGATCATAAATCTTGTTAATGCTGGTTTGACCATGTATTGCAAGTTTTGCGATCAGTTTTGAAACACACTGTGGTGTAAAAAATTCACCACCGGATTTCCCTGCATTAGCTGCATAATTCGAAATTAAAAACTCATATGCATCACCAAACAAATCAATTTGATTATCTTCAAAATTTCCGAAATTGAGGCCTTCAACCCCTTTTATAACAGCTGCTAAGCGTGTATTTTTGTCTTTTACTGTATTTCCCAATCTATTACTTGTCGTGTCAAAGTCTGCAAATAGACCTTTAATATCTTGTTCAGACGGATATCCACTTGCGGAATTTTCAATCTCATCAAATATTGTTTTTAAATCCGTATTTAAACTCTCATTTGTATTTGCATTTTCTGCAATTCTACAAAACAGCTGACTCGGATAAATAAAATATCCTTTTGTTTTAACGGCATCTTCTTTGATTTCTTTTGTTATAATTGTATCGTCCAGTTCTGCATAATGAATGCTGTCATCTCCACCTTCCATATAGTTAGAAAAATTCTCACTAATAAAACGATAAAAAAGAATTCCTAATACATATTGTTTGAAATCCCATCCATCTACAGATCCACGAACTTCATTCGCTATTTTCCATATCTGTGCTTGTAATTCTGTTCTTTGTGCTGCGCTTGACATACAACTACCTCCAATTGTTATTTTAACTTATATCAAATAATATTACAGCTTTTCAAATCTCAATAATTATAAAATATTGTACCATACTACAGTACAAACTAAAAGCCAAGCAAAACAATTAACTAAAAAACTGGAATTTTAAGCTTTGAATAAACTAAAAAACCTCCCAGGGAACATTCCCTGAGAGGTTGAAATTCTTTTTGAAATTGTACGTTCTGAAACGTATAATTAACGTTTGGAGAACTGCGGAGCTCTACGAGCTGCTTTGAGACCGTATTTCTTACGCTCTTTCATTCTCGGATCACGAGTTAAGTAACCTGCGCTCTTAAGCACCGGTCTGTAATCAGCGTCAGCCTCAAGGAGTGCTCTTGCGATTCCGTGACGGATCGCTCCTGCCTGTCCTGTGTAACCACCACCGCATACATTAACGATCACATCAAATTTGTCTGCTGTTCCTGTTGCCACGAGCGGCTGGCGAACAACAACTTTCAATGTTTCAAGACCAAGATACTCGTCGATATCTCTTTTGTTGATCGTGATTTTACCTGTTCCCGGTACAAGATATACTCTTGCGATTGATTTTTTTCTTCTTCCTGTTCCGTAATATTTTGCGTTAGCCACTGTTATATCCTCCTTTCAACCTCTACCTAAAATGTCAGAACTTCCGGCTTCTGAGCCTGATTTGCATGTTCTGCTCCGGCATAAACATGAAGCTTCTTGATCATGTCTCTTCCCATAGGTCCTTTCGGAAGCATTCCTTTAACAGCCAGCTCGATCACTTTCTCAGGTTTCTTAGCCATCATCTCTGCAAGTGTAGTCTCTTTCATTCCGCCTACATAATCAGAGTGATTGTAGTAGATCTTCTGCTGAAGTTTCTTTCCTGTTACTTTTACTTTCGCTGCATTGACAACGATCACATAATCTCCTGTATCAATGTGCGGTGTGTACTCCGGTTTGTTTTTTCCTCTGAGCACTTTAGCAACCTCAGATGCGAGACGTCCGAGTGTACATCCCTCAGCGTCAACCACATACCATTTTCTTTCAATCTTGTCAGGGTTAGCCATATAAGTTTTCATGGGTGTTCCTCCTATAAAATCATCAGATAACATTTACTTGTATATGTGAAATCAGCACACTCCGGGGCTATGGCGTATACTGTTTCTCCTTTAGTCATGCTGTAATAGTATAATCCTTGTTCCCGCGCATGTCAAGCTTTTTCGCAAAACCTGTCGTCTTCTTTTTTCCAAACTCTTTCCCAAAACGTCAGTTCCCGCCTGCATATCTTATTTCCTTTTCGAAAACTTACTTTCTTTTGTAGTTTTCATTATATTTCATCTATAAAATTTCCTGCCAGTAAGATCTCCTGCTCAATCTCCATTCCTTTTTCCAAAATACAGTCTTTAAGATCTTCCAGCTCTCCCGCATCAAGCTTTTCCAGTTTTTCTCTTTTCTTTTCTTCCAACGGGATGCCCGCTCCTTTTTCGACTGCTTCCAAAAATGTTTTCCGATCCATTTTATACGGCTGCAATTTCGGGAAAATATTTTTCTTATTAAACTGAAAAATGCGGATTCCACCCAGATCCATATCTCCCCAATGAAAATATTGTATCCCTTCTTCTGCCACTTCCGTTAACCTTTTCAAGAAAACCCGTTCTTTCGGAGAATAAAAACCATGACAGAACAGATAAAGCGTATCATCTCTATATTTCATTTCTTCATAATTCGCTTTATTTTCAATCGTAATAATCTGCCGGACACCATTCATCAAAATCGGAAGAGCTCGTTCCAATGTCTGAGAATTAATAACCGTCCCATATTGATTTTGAGCTGTGTCTATTACAAGATCCCTTTCAGGCGCGCACTCTGCTTCTGCTTTCTGATCTGTTTCTTGTGGTCTTTGTCTTTCCGAACTCTTCTCTGCTTCTGACATTCTCTGCACTTTCGTTTCCTGTGCTGCCATTTCCCCCTCTTTCACTTCCGGTGCTGTCTCAGATCGTTCTTGATTTTCCGCTTCTTTTTTTCTTTCCTGATTTTCACTGTGTTCTTGTTTACTCTTTAACTGCAATTTATATAAAAGAGGGCCTTTCCACTCCATCACCTGCGTATAACTAAGGATTCCATGAATGCTTAATATTTCATCATCAGACATTCCCTCTTCGTACAAAGGCGATCTGGTCAATACACCTGTTACTTTTTTCTCATAATCTTTTTTAAAGCGCTTAGAATCATTAAGCACCGCAGCGCTGAACACACGCATCCATAAAGGTTCTTTCAAATTCACAATCGCATTCAAACAGCGAAAAAAATCAAGATCTTCCAGATCAGGAGACTTTACGACCTTTCCCTTTTCCAGCCTTTTTATAATTTCATCGTAATACTCTTCCAAAAAGCTGTCCTTCACATCAACGCGCAATCGTTTCATTTGTTCAATATATCGAAGCTGTTGTTTTCGAGGATCTTCAATCCCCTCTTCTTCACAGAGCTTCGGAACGATATCGAGGGAATACCGGATTTTTTTCATATCCGCGCCCAAATTGCTTTTTTCCGTCTGAATATATCCGTTTTGTTCCAACTCATCTGCCTGTCTGATCAGTTCCGGCAATCCTCCTGACGCTTTGATCATTTCTCTGTCCGGTTTCGGATGTTTCATACCTGTCAGCATTCCCGCACGATAAGCTTCACTTTCTGCCGCCTTTTTAATGATCCATCTCGCCAACTGATTTCCGTTTACAGGCAATTCTGCATTGTCTTGTCTTCTTTCCATAATCTCCCGATCCTTATCCCGTCATTTAAAACCGCTTTCTACATTTCTTCTGATCCATTTTTTCCTGCGATCATATCGAGATAATTGCCTTTATCTATATGCATCATCGTAACCTGATTTCTGAATCTGCGGAATCCGTATACGCTGTCTACATTTCGAATCAGAGACTGAAGCCTTTCATCCGGTACACATACGATCAGTTGAAGTTCCAGCTCTCTTGCATATTTCAGACAGACCTCACTTCGTTCTTTATCCATTTTGGAAAATGCCTCATCAAGGAGAACAAGCCTGATCTTAGAATCCCGATTGCTCTGCTGCATATACAGCATTGCAAATCCGGCAAGAAGCGCTACATATTTCGGGTTCTGTCCCTCTCCACCGGAATCAACTCCCGCCATATCGTCTACATAATTCTTCTTCTCGAATCCATTTTCATCAACAGACTGCTCGTACATGTTAAAATCCAAATAATTCCTGTAATCTGCAAAGCGTTCCATCTCATTTCTGTGCCTTTCGCGCCCCGCCCCGTCTTCATCTCTTGACGGCATAAACTTCTCTGTAAGAAGCTGGATCTTCTGTTCATATTTTCGGAAAAACTCATCTTCCATCAGGCTCATCTGACCTTCAAATCCACCGTGATCCGTCACTTTACTGTCCAATTCTTCTGCCATTAACATCTCGTAAAACTGTCCGTTTTCATTTTTCGCAGGAGAAATATCAATCTGATAAATACTGTCTGAAAAACGGATCTGCGACAGCATTTTGTTGATCTGCCTGCGGTGTCTGTATGCTGCCTTGATTTCTCCATGTATCGTTGCGATCACATTATCGCGCAGAGAATGGTAGACAAGCTCGTATTGTTTTTCAAACTCTTCTTTATATTTCGGTTCAAAATCTTTTCTGCATCTTTCCAAAACCTTATCGTAAACTTCATTGCTGTGTTCAACCCCGGAAAATCCATACGCCGGATAAGTATTGTTAAACACGTTTCTTGATTTTATCCTCTCTTCCTGAATGTTTGTCTCTTTTTCAGAAAGACGTTCTGATGCCGTCGTCATTTCCCTTTTATAAGAAGACTCGCTCTTCGTTTCCAAAACGTTTCTCACTTCGGCAAATATTTCTTCATCAGGAACATATCCGCTTGTCAAAAATGCAAGCTTCTCTTTCAATTCCCTGATTTTCCCTTCTATATTGCCCTTCTTCTCGCCGATCTCAACTTGCTTTTTCTGCAGGATTCTCGCCGCCTGTTCCTTTTCATTAATCTCAGTTGTAAGTTTCTCTTTTTGAGCCTGAAGTTCTGCAGCCAAAGTTCCGTTTTTCAACTCTGCGATCTCTTCTCTGAGCCGATCCTGACGGCGATAATGGTCTTCCAGTTCATCCGCCGCACCTGCAAGGCGCATCAACTGCTCCGGCTCTTGACCGAACCGTTCAAACTGCTGCGCTTCTTTCAGCGCCGCTTCCATCTGTCGATCTGCGATCAGCGAACTTTGAAGATCTACGATTTCCTCCTGCAGTTCTCTTAATTTTGCCTTTGACACCTTTGTACCAATACATGCATTTTTCGTATAATCCCGTCTGCGCAGATGACGGAACATATATCCGCTGTACGAATAACAATCCGGTGTGACTCCGTCTTTCACCGCGCTTAACTCTTCTACCGTTTCACATTTTTGTATCCTTCCGAGATAACGTTTCAAACATCGGTCCGCATATCCTTTTTCCGCATGCACCGCCTCATATAATGAATTTTTATCCGCTTCCGGAGAATCATTTTGAATCGCCGCGCTGTTGATCAGATCCACTTCTTCAAACTGCTGCATACGACGGAATATTTTTGCCGCATCAAGGGCATATGCCGGTTCTGTAATCATACTTTTTTTAATTCGACCAAGCCGTCCTTCAATCGCATTCTTCCATTTCTCGTCCGTAATATCGAACAGATCTGCAAAAATATGAACTTCGATCTTTCTTCCGTATCGGTCGCTCAACGCACTTTGCAGTTCATGTCTTGCCTTTTTTAATTCCGGCGGATACGGTTTTCTGTCATTTTGGAGATCGTCAACGGCATCTTGTTTTTCCCGAATATTTTTTTCTGTTTCATGGATTGAAAGGTGAAGTTCCGACAATTCGTTCGTAATATTATCAAGAGCCGAATTGAGGTGTGTTCTCAGCTCCCTGCACGCCATTTCCGTAATTTCTCCGCCGCAGATGTCCTGAATCAGATGCAGCGCCCGATTACTTACATAATCGGTAACCATTTCCTCTTCCCCCCACCGCTTCAGTCCTTTCACGATCTGACGCCACTGTGCGGAATTATCTGCCAGGAGGCGGATCCTGTATTCTAAATCTTTCAGTTCCTGCTCTTTTTTCCCATAATCGCTGCTGTTTAATTCTGCCTGTACACGCGCTCTTTCATCCCTCGCATTCTGCAGTTCTTCCTGCAGAAGATCCTGCTTCTTTTCCGCCTCGGACGCCTCTTTCTCAACAGACTCCAGATCACTTTCCCGCCCTTTCAGACGAATCGTATTTTCTTCAATATCAATGCATTTTAAGATCGTCTCTGTCCGAACTTTTTCCGCACGCGTATTCGTTAATTCTCTGTCATACTTTTGGATCTGATCCAGCATTTCAATCCGCTTTTCCAGATCTTCCACCCGTTCTTTGATCTCCCTGTAGGCGCCAAGCTGCTCGCTGATCGTCGCCACCGTATCTTCTTTCGTTTTCGGAAACATATAATCTCTGATAAACTGTCCGGTTCCGCTCGTCATCTTAAGGGCGATAGCGCTTTTTTCCATAGTGATCATACGCCCCTGTTCTACCTGACCGAAGATCTCGCCATACAACGTATGAAGATAGGCTTCTTTTGACGGATAGACTTTATTCACTTCGCCCCGCCCTCTGTTATCGATGCTTCTGCTTCTTTCTTCCGTAAGTTTTCGAATCTGTGCGATTGAGTAAGGCACATTATTTTTCAAATATTCATCTTCCGGGATCCTGCCTGAATGGCTGAAATAAGTATATTTTTTCAGATCTGCATCCCCTTTTGCCACTTCAAAAGCTGCCCCGACACAAGTCACGATATGTGTAACCGTATCTTCGATCTCCAAAACAATCTGCGAACAGAAATCAATGGAACCTCTGTTTACTGTTCCATCTTTTTGCGCTCCCCGAAGATAACTCAAAACACTTCTCTTATTTTTTGAATCATCTGCCGCCTTGTTTAAAAAGTTAGCAGACACGCTTCCATACAGCACAACCTGTATCGCATCCATAACCGTTGATTTTCCAGAGCCGCTCTTTCCGCTGAAAAGATTGACATATTCATGAAATTCCAATATTTTATGACTGATGCCGCCCCAGTTATTGATCAGCATTCTCGTAAAAATTTTCTTCGGCTGTTTCATATCCGTCTGCCTCCTCTTTATATTCTTCGATCAATCCGTTGATATCCCCCGCCGTCACATACAGATTAATCGTACTGTAAATATAGATCGGCGTATCGTCTTCCACATCACGCACCGCTCCGGGCACATCAATGATCTGATGAAGGCGCATCAGATAAAGCGACTCTTTCCACTCCGCCGCCTTCAATTTCCTTATGATCAGATTCGTATTTTTTCCATATTCACGCATTTCCTTCAGTGTCGTAACAGGCGCGTTCAGCCCCTCGCCCATAATCTTGTCTTTATAGATCAATTTTATGATCAGAAGGATAATCGTTTCTGTCAGGTTCAGTTTTTCTCCTGCTGCCCCGTCACCTGTCAAACGGAAAACATGCTCCTGTGCATCATGCACAAGTTCACATCCAAGCACGGAAAGATAATCTTCTATAAAATGTCTGTGTCTTGCACAAATCTCGTATTGCGGATTATCCCGCGGCGTCAATGTCGCCGGATCATATTTCACCTGTAAAATACAAGTCTGACGAAACAATGACTGTATCGTTTTCTTAATCTGTTCTCCCTCAGTAACAGACACACTTTCCAAATACTCAAACATGGTTTATTCCTTCCTTATCTCCAATGTAGAAAAACGCATTCCCTGCTCATTTTCTTCCTCGTCCCCGACAGTGATCTCTCCTCCGCCAAATGCATTTTCTGTTGCTTCCTGCCATATAAAAAACAGTTTTTCCAAATCCTCCGCCGACTGCACAGTCTTCCTCGTTGCTTTAAATACATTGCCTTCACTGTTTTTTTCTTTAAATTCCTGCAATTCTTTCTGTGTATAAAGGGGTTTTAAAACAAACGATTCCAAATCTTTCTCCTGTTGTTCTTCCGGCAGAACGGCAGTCGGAGAAAAGACTTCTTTCCCTCTGCCTTTACGCCGATACAGACTTTCGTCGTTCAACACTTTGTAAGGTCTGCTCAGACGGATCTTTTCCATCAGATCAGTTAATATTTTTTCCTTCTTCCGGCTCTTATTCAAAAGATCAACAAGTACGATCGTGCGGTCTTCTTCCGCTCCTTCTTGAAGAACATAACGTATACGCGCAGCGGCTCTGGAAGCAAAAATGGTTTTCTGTTCGATCAGCTTATTATATCTTCTCTCAATCGCATCAAACTGCCTCTCGATCCGTATCAGAGTATCTGCCGCTTCCTCGCACATAGCCGCTGATCGCTCCAGCCGAAGCTCCTTTATTTTTCCAAATGACTCCTCTTGATCCTCTTTCTTCTCCGGTCGGACTTTTGCCAGCTCCTGCAAAAATTTCTGTCGCCTTATATCATTTTCCTGCAAATTTTTATCAATCAGCTCTTTCACGGCTTCTTTATACCGATAAAAACTGTCTGTCGTCGTCAAAATGGCGTATTTTCGGCTGTCGCTGTTATTGATTTCCTTTACAAGAACGTCCTGTATTCCCCGAAAATCTTTTTGGCGGGACAACTCGTCAAAATAGCTTCTCATACCATCCTGCATATTTACGAGCATCTGTACAAGTTTTTTAGAAACACGAAGAGCGCTTTTTAATATCTCATGATTCTTTTCTTTATCAGAACTGTAAGTATATAAATGACTGTATATCGTCATCACACTTTCCCGCTCTTCCCCTTCATTTTCATCAAACAGACGGCTGAACAATTCGACATACATCTGACTATATTCGGGGAACGTTACGACGTAACTATTCAAAGTCTCATCATAATCCTGTTTCAGCCATCCCCACTCTTCAAAATGTTTCAGACATACAGACGCCATATTTGAACGGGTAAGAAAAACACCTTCCTCATCATAATTTTCCTCATCCCATAAAAGCGCAGCCGACGCAATTTTTTCATTCATAACCGCGCGGCATTCTTTTTCTGTTAATCCGAGCACAGAATAAGACAAACTCATCTCCTCATAGATTGCCGTGAGAAACATCATATAATAATCCGTGTACTTACTTGCAAATAATTTATAAAAATCCTTCGGGATCCGCTCCATCAAATTCATTGCTTTTACCGTTTCCATTCTTTTTATCTTTGTTTTTCTGCTTTTATTAGTATATCTTCTACACTTTTTAATGTCAATTCCGCCTCAATATGTTACAATCTACCTATAAATTCATACCCATTCAGCCATAACGCTCAGGTCATCTGTTTCGCAGATTTTTTCATTCACACTGCAAAACAGTCCCGCTTATGGCTAAAACATAGGAAATGAAAGGACTGAAATTATGTGGGCTTATAATGAAACTTTTTATCAGATTTATCCGATCGGATTCTGCGGCGCGCCGACGCACAATGACGGTGTGACCGAACATCGTATTTTAAAAATCGCAGACTGGGCAGAATATCTGGAAGAACTCGGGATCGGATCAATTATTTTAAATCCGATTTTTGAATCAGACAATCACGGATATGATACAAGAGATCTTATGAAGATTGACTGTAGACTCGGAACGAACGAAGATTTTCAGACAGTATGTGAAACACTGCACTCACACAATATCAAAATCATGCTCGACGGCGTATTCAATCATGTCGGCAGAGGATTTTGGGCATTTCAAGACGTCATTGAAAAGAAATGGGATTCTCCGTATAAAGACTGGTTTTATATTAATTTCGACGGAAACAGCGCATACAATGACGGTTTCTGGTATGAAGGATGGGAAGGACACTACGAGCTTGTAAAGTTAAACCTGCAAAATCCCGCTGTCACAGACCATCTTCTTAGCTGCGTAAAAATGTGGATCGAAACATTCGGCATTGACGGACTTCGCCTTGATGTCGCTTATTCTCTCGATCACAATTTCATGCGCCGTCTTCGTTCTTTCTGCGAAGAGCTTAAACCAGGATTCGCCCTTGTGGGAGAAGTTTTATTCGGAGACTACAACCTGATCGTCAATGACGGAATGCTCCATAGCTGCACAAACTACGAATGTTACAAAGGATTATATTCCAGCTTCAACAGCATGAACCTGTTCGAGATCGCCCATTCGTTAAACCGCCAGTACGGACCGGAGCAGTGGTGCATTTACAGAGGAAAACATCTCATGACTTTTGCAGATAATCATGATGTCACAAGGCTTGCTTCCATATTGACGAACAAACGCCATATTCCGCTTGCCTATGGACTTCTGTTCGGTATGCCCGGTATCCCATGTATTTATTACGGAAGCGAATGGGGTGAAGAAGGAATGAAATCACCGGATAATGATTATGCCTTAAGACCTTGCTTTGACGCTCCGAAGCCAAACGATCTGACTGACCTGATCCGCCGCCTGATCGCTGTTCGCAAAGAAAGTGACGCACTGTGCAGCGGCTCTTACCGAAATATCGTCATTACAAATCACCAGCTTATTTTTGAGCGCAAAACAGAAACGGAACAATTCCTTGTTGCCGTCAACGCATCCGACAGTGAATTCACAGCCGGACACCAGGAGTTAAACGGCACATATGAACAGATTCTTTCCTTTGAAAACGAAACGATCGCAGACAGCGAGGACAGTTCCGCAACAGAACTTAACGGACAGCTTGTCCTGCCGCCGTACAGCATCCGGTATTTCAAGAAAGTTTTATAAAATTTCTATATTATCCAGCGGGCATGACTTCCATGTCCGCTTTTTGTTACAGTCAGTTTCCAATCAATCTGTTCTTTCAGTTCATTAACATGAGAAATGATACCTACAAGACCTTTCTCACCTGCAAGCTCTTTCAAAATGCGGATCGCCCTCTCCCTGGACACATCATCCAGAGAACCGAACCCTTCATCTACGAACATCGTCTCTAAGCTGACCGCTCCGGCTGTGTTCTGAATAATATCCGCAAGCCCTAACGCCATTGATAACGCCGCCATAAATGACTCTCCGCCTGACAACGATTTTACATCACGGACAGAGTCTGTCACCAGATCGTATACGTCCAGATCTAATCCCGCCTGCCCCTGACTGCTTAGATCTTTCAGTTCCCTGCACTGTAAGATAAAACCGCCGGAAGTCATTTTCGCAAGTCTTCGGTTTGCCGCCTGTATGATCTGCCGGAAATACTTTCTCTGAACGTACGTCTCAAAATCAAGTTTTACGCTGCCACTTAAGCCTCCGTTCGCCGTCCTGCTCAAATTGCTGACTACTTCATACTTTTTCCGAAGTTCTTCCTGTGCCGCAAAATATTTTTTAAGGTTGTCATATGCACTTTGGTGGGTAATGTTTTTCCCATGGATCTCCATTCTCTGCTTATTCTTTTCTCTCAGAAGTGTGTCTGTTTCGTCCTTTTTCCCGATATCTCCCTGTGTCTCCTGCCGCTTTTCTCCATTCAACTGGTCTTTCAACGTCTCGACACTGCTCTTCTTTTGAATGATCAGACTTTCATACGTCTTTACCTGATCGCTCATCTGTCTCCAGCCTTCGATCCATTTTTTTGCCTCTCGGTATTCCTCCTGATCTGCAAACTGCTGCCGCCGTATCTCCTGCCGAAACGCTTCCTGTTCCTGTGTAAACCGCTCTTTTAATTCCGCTTTCTGCGCAGCCAGATTTTCCAGACGTCCTGCCTGACGACGGTTCTCTTCTGCACTTTTTCTGTAAGCATCCTGAAGTTTTTTCAGACTCATCTTTTTTTGATCCAGCAGACGTTCATATTCTGCAAGCCGTTTTTCCGCCTGTTTTTCATCTTCCACAGAATACCTCTCTCCAAAAAGCGCTTTTTCTTCTGCTTCAAATTGTGCGCGGACTGCCTGATATTTTTCCTGAACTTCCGCCCGATTCCGCTCGGCGTCATCACGGGTCTTTTTTGCCTCTTCTACTGTCTTTTCATCAACCCCGCCTTTGGAAACTTCCGCTTTACATGGATGATGCTCCGAACCGCACACCGGACACGGCTGACCTTCTCGAAGATCTTTCGCAAGAATTCCCGCCTGTTCGCTAAAAAAGACTCTGTACTTTTCTTCATAGTCTTCAGATGCCGCTTTGCACTGTTCCATACACCTTGTCATCCGAACTATCTGTTCTTCATACTCCGTCTTTAATTTCCGCACTTTTGCATATCGCGGAAGAATCTCCCGCAAACGTAAAATCTGCTCTCTAAGTTTGGGCTCAGTCTCTTCCATTTCCCGCTCTGCCTGCTCAACTTCTTCTTTCAGTCTGTTTTCCGCTTCTCCGTGAACTTCCAGCCACTCTTTCAGCGCAATCATTTCTTCTTTGATCCGGCGCACATCTTCCTTCGTGCGAAGCGCCTGCACTTCCAGTCTTCTCGCCTGCTCCGAGCGCTCGCCTTGTAAAGCGCGGTCTTTTAAAATCTCATATTCCCGGCTTTGCTCCTGCAGTTTTTTATATTCTGATTCTGTCCGCTCCAGAAGTTCAAAGATCCGATTAATCTCCTGCTTCTTCCCGATCAGAATACGAAGCTGCTCTGATTCTTTTTGAAGCATTGTTTCTTCTGCTTCCAGCTTTTCATACCCTTCGTTTTCTTCTTTTAAAATCTGCCCAAGCGCTCCTAAAACAGACTCAGCCGGAGGCATTTCCTGTGAGAGCAGTTCCTCCCACATCTTTTGTCCATCCGACTGTCCTGCATCGATCCGTTCCATTTCTCTGCGAATATCGGTTTCGTTTTCTTTTAAACTAATATACAGCGTTTTCCCCTGTTCTTTTAACTCTTCCTGTACATCCCGGTAGATCTGCGTCTGAAAAATCTTGGAAAAGATCTTCTTCCTCTCTTTTGATTCGGCATGTAAAAGCCTCAGGAAATCCCCCTGCGCGATCATCGCGATCTGCGTAAACTGTCCTGCATCTAATCCGATGATCTGCTCGATCTTCTGATCGATCTCACGTTTCTTTCCCCGAAATTCTCTCCCGTCAGGCATAAGCAGACTGACTTTTGACGTCTCCTTTACGAGACGGATCTTTCCATCTGCGTTTTTTCGCTTCCCGGCGCGCATATATTCCGGATTTCTTCGAATAGTATACTGATCTCCCCGATAAACAAATGTATATTCTACAAATGTTTCTGTTTCATCATCCGCATACTGGCTTCTCATCATACTTCCATCGCGCCGTCCACCGCTTGTCCTGTCATAAAGGGCATATGTCACCGCATCGAAAATCGTTGTTTTTCCGGCTCCGGTATCACCGGTAATGAGAAACAAACCTCCTTGAACTTTCGTAAAATCAATCGTTTCCACCCCGGAATAAGAACCGAACGCAGACATCGTAAGTTTGACCGGTCTCATTTTTCCTCTCCTTTCAGCGCATCAAAAATCTGCGTCATCATTTCCGTCTCTTCTAAAGACAGCCTTCTTCCCTGCATCTCTTCATAAAAGTCCGAAAATGTTTCCAATGGATTTTCGATTCGGATATCCTCATCCTTAAACTCAAGTTTTTTACGCGTCCGTTCATTATCCATCCGTACTTCTAAAATACGGCTGTACACTTTTTCCAGCTGTTCCTTCGGTTTATACGGGTCGATATCGTCTGTAAGCGTCACGCTCACATAATCATCCCGATTCTTCGGATCTGCCAGGTTCAGGATTTCCGAAAGCTGCCCCCGTACTTTCTGTACATCCCGCAAGGGATGAAGAGGGAATTGCTCTATTTTGATCTTCTCTCCTTTTTTCCCTATTGTCACAAGATGAAGAAACTTTTCCAAGTCCGCTTCGCTGACAGAATATTTCAGAAGCGTTCCGCAATATCGGATATGATCCGCTCCAACTCTCTGCGCCTTGTGCAAATGCCCGAGCGCCGCATAATCAAACTGTCCGATCGAGGAAATATCCACATTATCAATCCCTCCGACACTTAAAAGTTCTGAATCGCACGTTTCAGGAGTCTCGCCGTTTCCTGTATAAAACTGATGAGATACAAGTACGTTCCGCTCTGAAAAGTCAATATCCTCTCGCTTCAAAACTGCATGAACAGCCTCAGTATAATTTTCCGGCATCTCATTTCCGCACAACAGCCTTACATACCCCGGCTTCAAAAAAGGAAGAAGATAAAAATTCACCGGACCATGCTCGTCTTTCAATACGATTTTTTTCAAATATTCCTCCTCTGTTTCCGGAGCTTTCCCGGCAATATAAATTCCGCGGCTTCCGAGAAGGCGGCTGGCATAATCAAGCCTTTGAGCCGAATCATGATTTCCTGCAATGATCAGAATCGCCACCGAAGGACTTACAGACGAAAGCCGTGTCAGAAAATTATCAAACACTGTGACTGCTTCTGCCGACGGAACAGACTTATCGTAAATATCTCCTGCGATCACAACCGCGTCAGGCTGAAGTTTCTCCACATATCCGATCACTTCCTCTAAAATATGTTCCTGATCTTCCTTCATACTGTAATGATACAGATGTTTTCCGATATGCAGATCTGATAAATGTATAAATTTCATTCTCCTGTTCCTTTCTGCTTCGTCTTCGTTGTTTTCTTTCTCTGCCGTCTTATAACTCCACCATCTTCGGCTCATGTCCAAGCGCCGGGAGGATCTTCTCTGTAAAATCTGACATTTTAAATTTCATGCTTGTCGTGTTCATACACGGATGACATCCTAAATACTCGCTCTCCAGCACATCTTTATCGATCAAAAGCTGTATTTTCTTTTCTCTGTCGTTCATAAGACCGAGCACACTGACAGACCCCGGCGTGACATCCAGATATTTTTCCATATACTCCGGCTTTGCAAACGACAGCCGTGACGAACCGATCTGTGCAGACAGATATTTCGTCTTAAAAGGCTTATCTGCCGGAATTAAAAGAAGATAAAAGTCTGTTTCCTGCCGATTACACAGAAACAGATTCTTACAGATCTGTGCGTCAAGCACACGATCAATCTCTTCACAAGCCTCCATAGTCATCGCCTCTTCATGGTCGATCCGCTCATATTCAATTCCAAGTCTGTCAAGGAAATCATATACCCGAATTTCCTTTTCTAATCTTCCTTCTTCCTTTTCCGGTCTTCCTTTTTCTAAGATCATCTTATTTCTCCCATTCTTTTCTCTGCCAAATCCTACTTGTCAAAGTTTCAGTTTTCTATATCTGTCAAAGCAGGCAAAGATTTCCTGTGCTCTTGGCATCGCCATACACGCAATACTCGATCTGCTTTCACACAATGTATCCAGAGACTCTTCTTCCACAACTTTTTCAATCTCAGCAACAATCTGACGCAGATTTTTCTTTCCGTTCATAAGATGCTTTTGAGCGTATCGCACACAAAATCCAAGAGCCGTCACCTGCTCACTGTCAGCAATCTGTTCTACATACCGAAGATCGATCGTTTCCTTGTTGATCATAACAGCTTCTTTTCCCATCGTCTTCATCTTGATCCGGTCGTTCCCCTTCAGATCCGCATTCGCACTCGGACACCTGTTAAAATCAGGCTGTGACGCCGTCTTTGGCAAAATACTGATCGCCGGAAATGCCTCTGCTTCTTTTTTCGCATATTCCGTAATATCTCTCGGCACATACCGATCCATTTGAATGATCGTATCTGCAATATGGAAATAAGCGCCTGAACTTCCGGCTACGATCACTGTGGAAATCCCCTGCTCCTCATACAGTTCTCTGATCCGCTCGATAAACGGCGTGATCGGCTCCATCTCCCGATGAATGACTCTTTGCATCAGTTCATCCCGTATCATAAAATTCGTAGCGCTCGTATCTTCATCGATTAAAAACAAAGACGTTCCGGCTTCAATGCCTTCGATTACATTTGCTGCCTGAGACGTACTTCCACTGGCGTCTTCTGTACAGAACGAGGTCGTATCCTTCCCATTCGGAAGATCATTAATAAACATAGAAATATCCGTCTTTTTAATACTGCGTCCATCCTCGGCTCGAATCTTTACTGCCGTATCATCAGTGATCACATACTCCCGGCCGTCGCCTGCAATATGCGGATAAACGCCTGCTTCCAGCGCCTTTAACAGCGTAGACTTCCCGTGATATCCTCCGCCTACGATAAGGGTGATCCCTTTTTTGATCCCCATTCCGCTTATCACTCCGGCATGCGGAAGCTTGATCGTTACTTCCTGCTCTTTCGGAGACCGAAACTTCACCCCGCCGCGCATCGGCTTGGAAGAGACGCCGGATTCCCTCGGAAGAATACTTCCGTTTGCCACAAAAGCGCAAAGTCCGAGTTTCGGAAGCTGATCTCTTATATACAGTTGATCTTCCGCAAGATCTATAATTTCACGAAGACGCTCTGCATCTGCATTTTTATAAAACAATGAAGCCTTCACACATTCCGGCACAAACTGAAACAAGATCTTTTCAAGTTCCCGTGCATTGATTGTTCTTCCATTTGCAGGAAAACCGATCTCCATCCGCAAGACAATATCTCCACTGTTCGGATCAAGCCTGCAAGCTGTGCGTTCCAGCACTTCCTGCCCGCAGCGGCTCACTGCAATCATCCCGCTTTTTCCAGAGCCTTTCGCCTGAAAAGCAAACCGATCCGCCTTTTTTGCAAACTGCCGCGTCAGTTCATCCTGAAGCGCGATTCGCTGCTCTTTCCCACAGTAAAGTTCTCTTGGAAATGCCGCCGTCTTCCCCTCTACATGCACGCTCACTTTTGACGGAGACGCAAACGGATCTCCCTGCACATGATCTATAGAAAGCACATATCCCGGAAATCGGTATGTTCCTTTCGTATCTTTATAAGCAGGATAACCGCGATGATCGATCCTGTTCAATAAACTTCTTAAATCTGCCGCTGACTGCATATATTGATTCCTTCTTTCTCTGCCTTTTTCTTTTATTCGTCTTAAGACTCTTGTCCTGCCGTTTCATAACACTCGTACTGCCCTCTTTATTTCAACTTCAAGATCGTACATGAAAACGGTTCCATTTGCAGCACGTTTTCATATACTGCTCCGCTCTCTGCGTCCATCTGTTTTCCGATACCTTCCAGCCGAACCTGTCTGTCATTGAAATTCATCACAAAGATAAGACCTTTTTCTCCGGTTTCATCTTCTCGCTTCGCAACAGTCACACCATAAGGAAGATGTTCCGAGATGCTGCCGACAGACGAAGATGATTCCAAAAGACCTGCCTTCCCAAACACATCTTTGTAAAACGCTTTGAGAAACTGCTGATCCGACTGTGCCGCAAGATAGTATGCACTGCCTTTTCCATATACATTTTCAGTCACTACCGGACAGCCTTTATAGAATTCTTTTTGATAAACAGAATAAACTTCCGTCTTATCCTTTGCACGAACGATATCGCACATCGTATGCGCCGGATATTCTTTTCCTTTATATTCAAAACAATTTCCAAACTCATCTGACGGAGCGTCCAGTTCTTCAGAGACAATTCCAAGCACATCTTCCAGCGGATGCTCCCCTATAAAACAGAGATCGGTTTCATTTACAATCCCGCTGAAATATGTTGTCACATAAGTTCCGCCTGCGTTTACAAATGATCTGACCTTTTCAGCATATCCTTTTTTATACATATAATTGAGCGGAGCTGCAAGTAACTGATACCCCGAAAAATCAGCATCCATACTCACGAAATCAGCCTCAACTCCCTGCTCCCAAAACGCACGGTAATGATCTGTCACGCATTTTACATAATCAAGATCCTGGCGCGGGCCGCTCGTATCTTCTACCGCCCACCAGTTTTCCCAGTCAAAAATAATTGCCGCTTTCGCCTGATTAAAAAAAGGATCGATTTCCCCGTTTAAATGTTCCAGCCGTTTCCCGACTTCCGCCACTTCCCGAAACGTTCTCGTATCAGAGCTATTCTTATGGTCTACCACTGCCCCATGAAATTTTTCATAGCCGCCTCTGCTTTTTCTCCACTGAAAATACTGAACGGAATCTGCCCCATGAGCAATCGCCTGCATCGAAGAAAGCATATGCATCCCCGGTCTTTTCAACGGATTATGAACGCGCCAGCTCACTAAAGACGGCGTACTTTCCATTAAAAGAAACGGCTCTTTTTTCAAACTTCGCATAAGCGCGTGTCCGGCGGCAGTATACACTGCCTCTGGGACTTCATCTTTCCGTTCATGCCAGAACGGATAATTATCCCAAGATACAATGTCTACTGCGTTTTTGAGAACATTATAATCAACTCCTTTGAAAAATCCCATCAGATTCGTCGTTGTCGGAAGATCTGAGAATTCTTTCAATATATCGGCTTCCATTTTGCAAAAATCTGTAATCTGCTCCGAAGAAAATCTACGCCAGTCCAAAGTCAACGCTGTCGTCAGACACTCCCCCTGTGGGGAAGGACTGTGAATCTGTTCCCAGTCTGTATATTTATGACTCCAAAAGCCTGTCCACCAGGCTGCGTTAAGTTCCTCAAGCGTTTTGTACTTCTCTTTCAGCCACTCCCGAAACTTTGCCTGACATTTTTCACAATGGCACGTAGAATCTCCGAAGTTTCCCCCTAACTCATTTGAAATATGCCAAAGGATCACATTTTCTTTCTTCCCGAAACGCCGTGCAAGCTCTCGGTCTATCTGACTGACTTTACGCCTTATAACCGGGGAAGAATAACAGAAATTATGGCGTTTTCCAGGCAGATTTACCGTGCCGTCAGCCTGCACCTGAAGCGTTTCCGGATACTTCTGTGTAAGCCAATGCGGCATTGCTCCTGACGGAGTTGCCAAAACAACTTGTATTCCCCTCTCATTGAGCTTATCAATTATCTCTTCCAGCCATTCAAACGTATAAATGCCTTCTTCCGGTTCTAACTCCGCCCACGAAAACACTCCGAGCGTCACGCAATTTACATTTGCCTGTTTCATCAGTTCTAAATCTTCTTCCAATATCTCCGGATATGCAAGCCACTGTTCCGGATTGTAATCTCCGCCATGGAGTAAGCGTCCTCCGATCATAAATACAGCCTCCCGTCTTTTTCATGCGGCATTATTGCTTTTTGCCTTACTTCCTGTAAATACAGTCTCCAGCCTCTCTTTCTGCAATAAGTATGCCCCGAGATTTTTCAGATGTCAATTACAAAAAAAGAAACAGAAACTTTTGGAGTCATCTCAAAAAGCCTCTGTTTCCATTTTACTGAATGAATGCCTGTAAGAACTGTTTTTCTAATTATACTTCAAAGATCAAATCTCCGTAAGACGGCATCGGCCACGCCTCTTTATCTACGATCATCTCCAGCTTATCGATCGGAGCGCGCAGATCTTCCATCGCAGGGCATACCGTCTCATAATAGTAAGCGGCCTTATCCGCTCCATCCTCCATACAAGCCGCTGTTTCCGTTACTTTTTCAAGCTCTGCCTGTGCGCGGCTTGCCTCTTTAAGAAGCACCGTAATCTCTTCAAGAGTCGCAAGCTGTACACTCGCATCCACACCGGCTGCTTTCACCGAATTCACCGTATCTGCCAATGTCTTTGTATACTTGATAATCGCCGGAATAAACTGCTTTCTTCCCATATCGATCATCGTACGAGCTTCGATATTCAGCGCTTTAGAATAATTCTCATAACGGATCTCTGCACGAGATTCAAGCTCTGTGCGTGTGAACACTCCGAATTTTTCAAAAAGCTCTACCGACTTATCCGATACAAGCGCCGGAATCGCCTCAACCATAGACTTGATATTCGGAAGTCCTCTTCTCTGTGCTTCCTCTACCCACGCCTGTGAATATCCGTCGCCGTTGAAAATAATCTTCTGATTCTCAATCGCATACTCTTTGATCAAGTCATGGATCGCTTTCTGAATATCATCCGCGTTCTCCATCACATCACATGCTTCTGCAAAAGCTTCTGCCACAATCGTATTAAGTACAATATTTGCAGATGCGATGGAATCTCTCGATCCTACCATACGGAACTCAAACTTATTTCCCGTAAATGCAAACGGAGAAGTTCTGTTACGATCTGTCGCATCCTTCGTCAGATCAGGAAGCGTACGGACACTTGTCTCCAGCTTCCCGCCTTTCAGACTGTGCGTTGCCTCACCTGTGCTCACAAGCTGATCGATCACATCTTCAAGCTGCTCTCCGAGGAAAACGGAAATAATTGCCGGCGGCGCTTCATTCGCCCCAAGTCTGTGATCATTTCCCGGATCTGCTGCAGATTCTCTGAGAAGTTCCGCATGTTTATTAACCGCTTTCAAAATACAAGTCAGAACAAGAAGGAACTGGATATTCTCATGCGGCGTCTTTCCAGGTTCAAGCATATTGATACCGTCGTCCGTTATAAGCGACCAGTTATTATGTTTTCCAGATCCGTTTACCCCTGCAAAAGGCTTCTCGTGAAGCAGGCATTTCATTCCATGCTGGCTTGCCACCCGTTTCAGAGTCTGCATCACAATCTGGTTATGATCTACCGCAATATTTGCTTTCGCATAGATCGGCGCAAGCTCATGCTGAGCCGGAGCAGCTTCGTTATGCTGTGTCTTCGCCGTAACGCCTACTTTCCACAGTTCTTCATTCACATCTTTCATAAACGATGCGATCCGCTGTCTGATCGTTCCAAAATAATGATCATCCATCTCCTGACCTTTCGGAGGCATCGCGCCGAACAGTGTCCTTCCCGTATAGATCAAATCTTTTCTCTGAAGAAACTTATCAGAATCAACAAGGAAATATTCCTGTTCTGCACCAACAGACGGAGTCACCTTTTTTGAAGTTGTATTACCAAACAAACGCAGTAAACGCAGCGCCTGTGTATCAAGTGCTTCCATGGAACGAAGAAGCGGCGTTTTTTGATCAAGCGCTTCACCTGTATAAGAGCAGAACGCAGTCGGTATACACAAGATTGCGCCTGCTGCATCTTCCCTTATAAACGCCGGAGAAGTACAATCCCACACCGTATAACCTCTTGCCTCAAACGTAGCCCTTAATCCGCCGGACGGAAATGAAGACGCATCCGGTTCTCCTTTGATCAGCTCTTTCCCTGAAAAACTCATGAGAACTTTTCCGCTCGGCTGAGGAGCAGATATGAAAGAATCATGTTTTTCCGCCGTTACGCCTGTCAAAGGCAGAAACCAGTGTGTATAATGCGTTGCGCCCTTTTCAATCGCCCATTCCTTCATCTCATGAGCGATAACATCGGCTGTCTCCAGATCAAGCTCCCTACCCTCTTCGATCGTATGCTTCAGATTTTTGTAAATCTTTTTCGGCAAACGTTCCTGCATCACTGTATCATCGAAAACATTCTGCCCAAAAATTTCAGCTACGTTGATTGCTTCTGTACTCATAATTCACCTTTCCTTCCTGCCTTTTGACCTGATAACAATATAAGAACTTTTTCTTACGATATACTATGTATATATCAAAAGTCTTTCAAAAATCCACCCTCTGCCGCAGTTTCCTCTTTTTTACAATTCCTATCTGCCTGGCGGATTCTCATAACATCCTTCATAATAATAGAAGACATCCGTCTGCTATTCTATGAAAAAAGGGCACTCCATGCTATGCTGGAACGCCCCTGTTCATGTCTATGTCAGTCAGTATAACTCCGCCAACTGAAAAAGGCAAGTATTTTTTTGAAAAATTCAGCTATTAAAAACGAGCTGAGGATATCTCACGATGCTGCTCAGGCTTTTCCTACGGAACCGAATAATTCCATTTTTTCTTTTACAGTAGCCATGATTGCGTCTGTACCCGGTTTGAGAAGTTTACGCGGATCGAAGCCTTTTCCTGCAAGGTCTTTTCCTGCTTCAACATACTCTCTTGTAGCTGCTGCAAATGCAAGCTGACACTCTGTATTTACATTGATCTTAGCAACGCCGAGGCTGATCGCTTTTTTGATCATATCTTCCGGAATACCTGTACCTCCGTGAAGAACGAGCGGCATATCGCCTGTAAGCTGCTGAATTGCATCCAACGTCTCAAAGCTTAATCCTTCCCAGTTCTCCGGATATTTTCCATGGATATTTCCGATACCTGCCGCAAGGAAATCAATTCCGAGATCAGAAACCATCTTACACTCCTGCGGATCAGCACATTCACCTTTTCCGATAACTCCGTCTTCCTCTCCGCCGATTGAACCAACTTCTGCCTCGATGGACATGTTCTTCTCATGAGCAATCTTAACGAGTTCTTTTGTCTTCTCTACGTTCTCCTCGATCGGATAGTGTGATCCGTCGAACATGATGGATGAGAATCCTGCTTCGATACATTTCATACATCCTTCGTAGCTGCCGTGGTCAAGGTGCAGAGCAACCGGAACTGTAATGCCAAGTTCTTCCAGCATTCCGTTTACCATTCCTACGACTGTCTTGTATCCTGTCATATATTTTCCGGCGCCTTCAGATACACCGAGGATTACCGGAGAGTTGCACTCCTGTGCTGTCAAAAGAATTGCTTTCGTCCACTCAAGGTTATTGATGTTGAACTGTCCTACTGCATAATGTCCTGCTTTTGCTTTTTGAAGCATTTCTGTTGCTGATACTAACATATTGTTTTCCTCCACTTCTCTTCTCCGTGCATATGCAGCTTTCGAAAGAACTGCTTCTGCCCGAAAATGTTAATTTAAACTCTGCGTCCATTATAGCTTATCTCATAAAAAAAGACAATCAAATTTCGATTTATATTGCAGTCAATCTCACAAAGATTGAACATTCCTGTTTTCTATATATGAAAACTATTCGTAATCAGCATTTTCACATAACCCGAATTATCATAATAAATATTTATTATTATATTATTTATTATAATTTTTTAAAATAGTTCATCTCCAACTGCGGCCTGCCTCTTCAGCCGCTTGGCATAATAGCTTTTGATGCATACTGCTTTCATGGCATTTCCTACTTTCCTACTTTCGGGATATAAAAAGAACTCCTCGATCAGATAAACCTTTTCATGATATCCTCCGCAAATATCACAGGTTCTTTTGAAACGGCACACCCACGTATCCTTTCTGATGGAGCAGGGAATTGACATTGATACCATATCCCGAAAGCCGAAGCATTCTGACAACAAGGTGACAAAAGAAATCTATTTGCATGTAACGAGGAAACTTAAAGAGAAGGAACAGAATCAGATCCAAGAGATAAAGATTTTATAGTTTGCCCCTTTTGTGCCCCCATTTTCCGGGACATAGACATGAAAAAACCCGGAAGCACTTGATTTCCAAGCACTTCCGGGAATCCGTTCAGTGACTCCGAGGGGAATCGAACCCCTGATTCCAGCGTGAGAGGCTAGCGTCTTGACCGCTTGACCACGGAGCCTTATTATATTCACTGTTTGGTATCCCTCACAGCGAATATAAATATAACATATGTTTTTAATATATGCAAGCATTTTTTTAATTTTTTCTCGCATTTTTACATTTTTTACATTTTTTGCATTTTCTTACTTTCCTGCTTTCCGACATTAACAGACAAGCCTTCTGCCACTTCTGATCTCACTTTGATCTGCACAGCTCTCTTCCTATTTTTAACGACAACTTCCCTATGGACGCCGCCGAATTCTCCATCTCTTGTCCACGGAATTTCTTCCACTGATTCAAACTTAATCTCTCCGGTCTTAAATGAATACATTCGTTTTGAATCCAGCTGTTTCATTACGATCGCGCCGAGAAGTTCATTCAGTTCCATCGCATTTTTCGGTGTCTTGATCAATGTAACTTCAAACACGCCATCATCAAATACGATCTCCGGACCTATAATTCCTTTGAACCCACCGACTGACCGGGAATTCGTTACCATACCGAAGATAAATTCATCCTCGATCACCTCCCCGTCATGCGTAACTTTAACTTTATAAGAAGGGATGTTAAATACTCTCTTTGCACCTTCCAAAATATACGCCAAATGTCCAAGGACATTTTTCACATTCTGATCGGTTGCGTAAGATACATCTGTAAACAATCCGAAGGCTGCAATGTAGGCAAAATAATCATCTCCGAACATTCCCACATCACACGGAAAAACCATTCCATTCACTGCTGTCTCCGCCGCCTCGATAATATCTTTCGGTATACCGAGACTCGTCGCAAAATCGTTTGTTGTTCCGGCCGGAATATAGCCAAGCGGCACTTTGCAGTCACAAAGCTGCATTCCGGTCACCGTTTCATCCAACGTACCGTCGCCTCCGCTGCATACGATCAGATCATACTTATTGCCGCTCTCCTGTATTTTTTCAACCGCATCATATCTCTTCTGTGTCGGATACGCCGTCACTTCATATCCGCCCTTTGTAAAAATATCCAAAACTTCCGCAAGTTTCGGCTTCAGCCTTCCTGTACCGGCATTTGGATTATAGATAAACAACATTCTTTTCATACTATATCATCATCCTTATATTTCTATTGATCCTTTGTCAGAATCCCCGCATTTTCCTTTTCCTACAGGATTCCCGTATTGTGAAAAGAGAGGACTGCACACAAATGCACAGCCCTCCTCCGTTATTAGTTTTTATCCTCTCAATCCTATTTTCTGCCTTTCGCAAAAAACGTCTTTATACCTTCTGCAGCGCGCTGCTCGTCTTCTCCATCTGTCACAACAGTAATCTCTTCCCCATCTGCAAGACTCAGACTCATCATGCCCATTATACTCTTAGCATTAATGTTCTTCTCTCCGACCTGAATATAGATTGTACTTGCATACTGGCTTGCTTCCTGAACAAGCAGTGCAATCGGTCGTCCGTCAAA
The DNA here is from genome assembly GCF_030825015.1 of Mediterraneibacter sp. Classification (NCBI taxonomy): domain Bacteria; kingdom Bacillati; phylum Bacillota; class Clostridia; order Lachnospirales; family Lachnospiraceae; genus Mediterraneibacter; species Mediterraneibacter sp. The sequence goes on from NZ_JAPJQP010000004.1 coordinate 27,529, forward strand.
CTCTTCTTCCGTCTTTACTACAACAGGTGTCTTAATCATAATAATCCTCCTTGTTTCTGCCTGAGACTTTCCGCCATCTCACTCAGCTTTCTCAGTCTGTGGTTCATCCCCGACTTACCGACCGGCGGTGTAAGACTCTCCCCCAGCTCTTTCAAAGTAGCATCCGGATGCTCCAGCCTCGCATATGCCGCTTCCACTAAATTATCCGGCATATTTTTAAAACCGACCGTATCTCTGAGATATGTAATGTCCTCAACTTGTTTTACCGCTGCTGACACAGTTTTATTGATATTAGCAGTCTCGCAGTTCACTTTCCTGTTTACAGAATTACGCATCTCTTTCAGGATTCTTACATTTTCAAGTTCCATAAGAGCTATATGCGCTTCCATTACATTCAGTATATCTACTATCTGAGATCCTTCTTTCAAATAAACAACGTAAGATTTCTTTCGACGCACAATCTTTGCATCAAGATCAAAACTGCAGATAACAGATCTGATCTGTTCTGCAATCTCCGGCGTCGTACATACAATTTCAAAATGATATGATTTATTCGGATCACTCATAGAACCTGCTGCCTGAAATACGCCTCGCAAAAAGGCTCTCCTGCAGCAAACCTGATGGATTATAAGCGGATTAAACCCGCAGACTGCATCCGTTCCTATCTGCTGTTCTCCGATCATCTTCGTTGCCTGAAGGACTCTGAGCGCGTCTTCATGATCTCGGATCACTATAAAATATGACACACTCTCCTTTTTAATGTTTCTCCTTACAGAGATATCAGTTCTTATATTAAATGTTTTTCTTATTAATGTAAAGACTTTTCTTGCAACAAGAACATTTTCCGAATGAATCTTGATACGATACCTGTCAAAACTATCGATTGACACAGTTCCGCACATACCAATAAACGCCGCCAGTTCCGCGATCCTGCAGTGTCTTGCCGGACTGATATTCTCTGTGAGTTCCGCTCTGACCTTACCAGAAAACGACATCATCTCACTTCCTTTTTGTAATTGTATCTTTCTCAATATCCCGGTGTTCAATACGCACCCCGTAATTTTCCTGTTCTTCCAAAATTTTGTACAGCGCGTTTGCCAATGTTACAGAACGATGTTTTCCGCCCGTACAGCCAATGGATATAACAAGCTGATTTTTTCCTTCCAAAATATAATTCGGAATAAGAAATTCTACCATGTCTTTTAACTTATCCAAAAATTGACCTGCCTTCTCATTCTCCATCACATAATCCTGCACTTTGGCATCATTTCCCGTCTTTTCCCTAAGTTCATCTATATAGTAAGGATTTGGCAGAAAGCGCACATCAAATACCAAATCTGAATCACTCGGGATTCCGTACTTAAATCCGAAAGACATAACCGTAATGTAAAGATTACAAAAATCCTGCCCCTTTACAAAAATCTTCTCAAGCTCCAGCTTTAACTCCCGTGTAAGCATCTTGCTCGTATCTAATATATAAGTCGCCCGCATTTTTAAGAACATGATCTTCTCACGTTCTTTTGCGATTCCCGTATCAACTCTGCCCGAACCACTCAGCGGATGCTGACGTCTCGTCTCCTTATAACGCTTGATAAGCACATCGTCCTGCGCATCGAGAAACAAAATTTCATACTCGATTGCTTTCTCGTCCATCTCGTCAAGCACATCTTTCAATCCGCCAAAGTCCTGTCCCCCTCTGATATCGATCCCCAGCGCAATTTTTCTCACTTCTTCATCCGGCTTTCCAAACATTTCCACAAAACGCGGCAGAAGCGGGATCGGCAGATTATCTACACAAAAATATCCCATATCTTCCAACATTTTAAGCGCCGTTGATTTCCCGGCTCCCGACATTCCTGTCACGATAACAAAACGCATCGTCAAAACTCTCCTATCCTTCTCACTTCCGGCTCTAACCGAACCCCAAACTTTTCTTCTACTTTATCCGCGACATCGTTCATCAGCTTCATAACTTCCGCCGCCGTTGCATTTCCTCTGTTGATCACAAACCCGCAATGCTTCTCCGACACCTGCGCATCCCCGACTCTGTAACCCTGCATTCCCGAATCCTGGATAAGTTTTCCTGCAAAATATCCTTCCGGACGTTTAAACGTACTTCCGGCGCTTCCAAACTCAAGCGGCTGCTTTGCAACGCGCCGTTCCTTCAAATCTTCCATATTCGCACGAATCTCCTGCTGATCTCCTTTTTCCAGTTTCAGAACTGCAGAAAGCGCCACATAATCATTTTTAGCGATCACACTTGTTCGATATCCCATTCCAAGTTCTTCATTTGTCAAACATAAAATCTCCCCGTCAGAGGTAAGCACTTCCGCACTCTCGACAATCTGCTTCATCTCCCCGCCATACGCTCCTGCGTTCATGCGAAGAGCGCCGCCAAGTGTTCCCGGAATACCTGATGCAAATTCCATCCCTGTAAGAGACGCTTCACACGCCGTCGCCGCCGTCTTTGACAAAAGAGCTCCTGCCTGTGCATAAACACGATCACCTTCTGCATATACTTTGCTCATCTGTTTAAACACCTGTATGATAACCCCACGAAATCCTTTATCTCCTACGAGAAGATTGCTTCCGTTTCCCATAATATAATACGGAATGGAGTTTTCCCTGCACACTGATACAATCCCGCGAATTTCTTCTATATCCGTCGGGCAGATAAAATAATCTGCCGGACCGCCGATACGAAATGTCGTGTGCTTCTTCATAGGCTCGTCTTTTAACACGTTATCCGCTCCTGCTATCTCGCATAACTTTTTATATAAATCCATAAATATCTCCATATTTCTATTTTTTCTTTTTTATCATTTTTATTTTCCTGATTTATCATCTTATTATACGGATACATTATAATTCACACCTAATGCAAAGTAAAGGGAAACGTAACGGATTTGTTATCCTTTACTCTTCTGCTTTACAAAGTATTTCTGCACCCATGCTTTACAAAGTACTTCTGCATCCACTCCTTGCAAATCCCCCAAAAACAGTGTATACTGATGAGGTATCTATATTTTTGCATGCCGAAAATACGGCACATTTTATTTTTTAAAAAGGAGTGAATTTAGAACTGTGGATTCTGGTGACAGTTTTCAACTAATCATACTTATAATTCTCTTAATGCTTTCAGCATTTTTCTCATCAAGCGAGACCGCTCTGATGTCCGTAAATAAAATACGGCTTCGCTCGCTTGCAGAGTCAGGCAACAAACGGGCTGCCATGGTGCTTGATATCACGGAAAATAAAACTTCCAAAATGCTGAGCGCCATTCTGATCGGAAATAATATCGTCAATCTTTCCGCATCGGCAATCTCAACCTCACTTGCCTACTCGTTCGGCGGTTACATGGTCAGCATTGCCACTGCTGTTTTGACGGTCGCAATTCTCGTATTCGGAGAGATTACCCCTAAAAATTATGCTACATTGAATGCAGAGAAATTAACTTTAAAATTTATCCCGATCATCCGCTTTTTTATGATCATTTTAACCCCGGTCATATTTATCATCAATCTTTTTTCTCGGGCATTTATGTTCCTGCTCCGTGTCGATCCGAACGCAGTTTCCAAAGCGATGACGGAAGATGAACTTCGAACGATCGTCGATGTCAGTCACGAAGACGGCGTCATTGAATCTGATGAAAAAGAGATGATTTACAACGTATTTGATCTCGGAGATGCTAACGCAAAAGATATCATGGTTCCCCGTGTTCATGTCACTTTTGCAGAAGTAAATAATACTTACGAAGAGCTGATCGCCATCTTCCGTGAAGACAAATTTACCCGTCTTCCGGTTTATGAAGATACGCCGGACAATATTGTCGGTATTATTAATATGAAAGATCTTCTGCTCTATGACAAAAAGACCGAAACTTTTAACATCCGCGATATTATGCGTGAACCGCATTTTACCTATGAATACAAAGATATTTCCGAACTGCTTGTAGAAATGCGTGACTCTACTTTTAACATTGCCATTGTTCTTGATGAATACGGCGAAATGGCAGGACTGATCACACTGGAAGATATTTTGGAAGAGATCGTCGGAGAAATCCACGACGAATATGACGAAAAAGAAGACGATATGTTCAAGCAGATCTCCGATCAGGAATATATCGTTGAAGGTTCTATGAATTTGGACGATGTAAACGACCGCCTTGAGACGAACCTTACATCTGAGGATTATGATTCCCTCGGCGGATTTATCATCGAACATCTTGACCGGCTTCCAGAGGTTGGAGACGAGGTTTGCACCGATGACGGAATCCGTCTCATTGTAGAAGCGCTCGATAAAAACCGTGTTGAATCCGTCCGTATGTATCTCCCTGAAACGCGCAATACAGAAAATAAAAACGACAATTCTTCTTCCGCAAATACAGAGCAGAATATCTTAGGCGAAGAAAAATAATCCGTTTTATATTTATAAGCTTTATATTTCATTTAATATTTATACAACAAAAAAATTCCGTATCTTGATCTAATTGATCTTGATACGGAATTTTTATTATGCTGTATCTTTTTTTATTTTATTGTCACATTGACAACTAATCTGCTTCACTGCGTCAGTCTTCTTTCTTTCTAAGCGCTGCCACAGCGGCTCCTGCTGCCAACATCAATCCTGCGATCGGAACGACCGGTGATCCTGCTTTATCGCCCGTCTGTACTGCCTTATCTCCTGATGTTCCTTTATTGTCTCCTGATGTTCCTTTATTGTCTCCTGATGTTCCTTTATTGCTGTCTTTATCAGGATTCGAATCTTCACCTTTCACTTTTTGGAAATTCGCTTCCAGATCCATATCTTTTTCTGCTGTAAATTTATATACTGCATCTTTGGAAACTTCTTTTCCGTTTACAGTCCAGTTTACAAACTCGTAACCTTTTTTCGCTTTCGCGATCGCCGTCACTTCTGTTCCTTCTGTGAATTTTCCGTCTGCTGACTTCAGTTCAACAGTTCCCATCTTCGGATCATTTGCTTTAGCTGTAATCTTATACTCTTCTTTTTCTGCCGGAGGTGTAACTTCTTTCTTCGTCACTTCAACTTTGATCTCTGCTTTCAGACCTTTTGTATTTGTAACATTTTCAGGAAGGGTTCCAAGTGTTCCGCTTAACGTATATG
>NZ_JAPJQP010000004.1:32752-63105 GCF_030825015.1 Mediterraneibacter sp.
CTGTTACTTTTTCCGGTTTATCGATCGATGTAACATCTTTTGTCTCAACCGGAGGTGTAACTTCTTTCTTCGTCACTTCAACTTCGATCTCTGCTTTCAGACCCTTTGTATTTGTAACATTTTCAGGAAGGGTTCCAAGTGTTCCGCTTAACGTATATGTCTTGTCTGCTTCTCCTTTATAGTCACCTTTTTCCCATGTCACTTCTACTTCTGCCGCCTCCGCTTTCTCGCCTTCGCCAAAGTGTACAGTCACTGTCTTCGGAAGATCTTTCTGAAGGTCTTCAAATGTCGTCCCTTCTTCTGCTGTTACTTTTTCCGGTTTATCGATCGATGTAACATCTTTTGTCTCAACCGGAGGCGTAACATTATCTTTTTCAAACTTCGCTGTCAGCGCGTAATTTCCGGATACTGTAAATTCATACTCTGCTTCTGTAGAAACCGGTGTTTCTGCATCGGAAGAATGATACCATCCTACAAAATGATAATCTTTGTCAGGAGTTGCTTTTACCGTTACCTTCGTTCCGTTATCCGCCTCAAACGGTTTGCCTGCCTCAGCGCCGACGATCTCAGCTTTTCCGCCTTTCTCTGCATTTACGAAAATCGTATTTTTGCTAAGTCCGGCAATCTCATCGCCAATATTGAATTCAGATACTGCCACCCATCCGTCATTTGACGCTTTCGCAACAAACTTGAATCCATATACTGTCTGCTTATCGAAATGGAACACTTTCTGTGTCTTATCTGCCGCAAACTGTGCGTCTGTAACAACCCGCTTCATCTCTCCGTCTTTTTCTGTCTGGATATATAAGTCTGCTTTTGTCACATATCCGCTCGGCTGATCCGTTCTCGGTGTAAATGCAATCTTGTCGATCTCATAGCCTTTGTCAAACTCTGCCTGTGCGTAAACCGTATCGACTGTACCTTGTCCGCTAGGCGCTCCGTCGTGAAGTCTTTCGTTTGTCTCTCCTTCTCCTGCCTGCCACTCCGAATGCCATTTTGTAACAGATTTTCCATCAAACGCCTTGACAACTTCTCCTTCGTTTTCTTTATTAGCAGAGTATTCAGAACTTGCTGTAATCTTCCAATCCTTCTTATTGTATTTATCTTCCGTATTCAGGACAGATACAACAACATTATCAATCTTTCCTGCAAGTGCATTTGTCTCGGATCCAATTCTCTCAAGCGGCAGCGCAAACGTAGCGTTTGTAATGCCATCTTTCTTCACCTGTCCGTTGTGCACAAATTTTCCGACTGCTGTTCCTGCGGACACGCCATCTACAAATAATTCTGTCTTCTGCTGTGTAGAAACAATCTTCAGATTCACTTTCTTACCTACCGGAAGTTCGTAATCGAAATAATAATCGTAAAGCTCTCTCGTGAATCCTAATTTTCCGTTTTCCATCACGCGGATATCATGTGTTCCATATGCAGAATCTGTCTCAAACAGAATATCTCCCGGTTTGGAAGGTTTACTCAACTCAAGGTCAAAGGAAAGAACATTGCCGTTTCCAAGCTGTTCGATCGGTGTTGTCACATAACTTTCTTCATCACCAAGGTTCAACACGCCGTCTTTGACTTCCGCACCTTTTCCTTCTTTCAGATCACGTTTGTTTTCTGAACTGTCTTTCATATCAGCGAACTCATATTTCTCATAATCATCGCCTTTTTTATTCTCCTGATAATACGGATTCGTATTCGGGCCTGTTCCCATCTTCTCTGCAAGAGACGTTAACGCCGCAGAAGTTCCTTTTTCCTGTCCTGTCGCCGCCCAAGTCTTCTCCGCATAGAAAGGCATTGCATCAAAGAATCTCCAGTACAAGTCAGATTCGGAAAGTCCCGATGCCTTCTTATCAATATTGTCGCTCCACAAAGCAAACGCCGCGCCGAGCATCTGATCGTCTCCTGACGGAACTGCTTTATAAGCTCCGTTTTGTGTTCTAACTTTATTTACTTCAAAGTCTTTAAAAATGCGATCTATATTCAGCAAATCCCCGTAAGCATTCAGTCTCTTATAATCTCCATTCGGAACGAGATATCCAAAATCGTCAATCGTGTTGATCAGATCGTATCCCATATTGTACATATCGATTCCGTCTGCCCAGTCCTTTGACCAAAGATTGATCTGAACGCCATCAATAGCGTCTTTGTTGATTTCTGTCGGAGGATTATCTTTAATCTGCGTCAGACCGCCCCACATACGAACCGTATTCGTCTGATCTACATATGGGATGATCTCATTGACAAACTCTCTGTATGATTTTGGATCTGCCATGAACTCGTCCGCTCCGATATGAACAACTGTATCCTTATCAAAAGTCGGGGTCGTTCCCTTTGTATAATCGTCAAAGATCTCTTTGATCTTTGCAACCGCAGCTTCATTAGTCAAATCAAAATGATCGATCAGCGGATTACTATTATGAATCCCATTGCTCACTTTCAATTCCGGCCAAACTTTTGTGAACGATAATGCATGAGCCGGAACGTCAATCTCAGGAACAATGTTCATACCTACCGCGCGCTCATCTGCGATAAATTTCTTGAATTGCTCTTTTGTAATCGAGTAATCTTTTGCCGTCGGACTTTCTCCTGCTTCATTTGTCAAACCGGACTCAAGACGGAACGCCTCATACGCATCAAAAGCATTTTCCTCCGTTCCATTCTTTCCATACTCACCAAGCCAAATATAGTTGTCCGACAGATGCGCCTGAAAATCATTCATCTTATAGTAACGCATCGTTCTTGTGATCTCTTGCATCATCTCAAGAGAAACCGGCTTGCGGGCAACGTCCAAAAGGAATCCTCTTGTCTCGTATCTCGGATAATCACGCATCGTACCGATGCTGTATCCACTGCCTTCACTGCCCTTATACATCTGAAGGATCGTCTGCATACCATACATATTTCCTGTCACGGAAACTGACTGTACGTCGATCCGATCCGACTTGATATCCATTGTATACCCTTCATCGCCAAGAAGCGCGTCAGGAGCGGCTTTCTTAAAGTTAAACGCATTTGCCTTCCCTTCACTGCTCTTGCCTGCTTTTAACTCTTTGCCTGTAAAATTCTTATAATCAGCTACAAATTCATCTACAATCGCTTTCAGGGAATCATCGCTGTACGTCACTTCTGTAAGCGTATCAACCGCTACTTTCTGATCAGATTCCGAGAACCATTCCTGAATCTCCGGAATAACTGACGGTTTCGCATTTTTCGCTTTTGAAGTATCTTTTGTTCCTTCTACCGTAAACACAAGATCTCCTGTATTCTTCACAGTTCCTGTTTTCGTCTCTGTGACATTGAACGAAATCTTCACTTCTTTATCTGTCATCGGATGAACAACCGGAATTTTACCTGTCTCTTTATCCGCTGCGCCAATGATCTGCTCAAAATCAGCGCCGTTTGACTCGATCGTAAATCCTTCCGGAACGCTTGGAAGCGCAAACTCTTTCACATCTTTTGCAATCTTAGTTCCTTTGATCGAAGCAACAACCTCGTCAAGTGTCTGATCCTGCGGCGTCTCAGACTGATCATTGGAGTATGCTCTCACTTCCGAAATACTGATATTGTTATACCCGTTCGTTCCCTCAATATCGATCTGAAGATCAAAATTCGCCATCTTAAAGCTCTTCATATAAACAGGTGTTTCAAAAATGTGCTGTACATTTGTCACATAGCCTGTCTTTCCGCTTTCCGCAGATTTCTCATTATTAATCTTAACCGTATGCTCTGCCCCTGCTGCATCTGTATAAATAAGATCAAATGACTTCACATTCGAAGGCATCGGCGCTACGTTTCTCGTAAAAAGATCAAAATCCAGTTCTTTTACAAGAGTCAGCTTCGGAAACGTTACCGTTACTGTCTGTGCCTTTGCATCTGTGTAATCAGAAGCCCAGCGCGTCTGATTATTACCGTCTTTAATATTAGAAACAGGAAGTGAACCCGCCTCTGTCGTAGATGCTTCTGCAGTCACACCTGTTCCCTGCACATGGTTCGTATTCTCCGTTGCTTCTATATCAGACTCTTCTCCGTAAACTTCCACTTCACTAAGACCGATATTGCTCCAGAAATCATCCGGACCCTTATCTGCTTTATTCACTGTAATCTTAACCGCAGTCACAACTTCCTGCTTATCCGCTTCCAGTGTAATCGTCTGCTCTGACGGCGCATATGTACCTTCATCTGCCTTTTCATAGACATTTTTATACTCGCCGCTCATCGTCTTCACATCAACTTTCCACTGTTTGATATTATTCTGATGACTGCCTGTCGCTCCGGTTCTCTCCCAGAACACTTTGATCTCACTTACTTTTGTTGGCTTCTCAAGAGTCACTTCGATCCACTCATTTGTCACTCTGTCCGGTGCCGTACCCCAATGCGTACCTTTATTTCCATCGATCGCCTTAGCAGCCGATGTAGAATCCGTCTCCGCATGGCTTGCCGCAGCCGTACCTTTTAATGCAAGGTTCTCACTTCCCGCTTTTGTATCATTCTCTTCAGCCTGCACTTTCTCAGGCGCAAAGAAAAATCCGGGAACAGCCGCTCCACTGCTTACGACCATAGCCGCTGCCAACAAACAGCTCACTATTTTCTTTTTCATATACCTTCTCCTTTTCAATTTCTGTTATGACATTTTGCATAAATATCAAAATCTACACACTGCCAAACATAATTATATTTATTATAGCATCTTTATAATTATTGAGCACATCTTATTTCTGCAAAGCATAAACTTTGTTTAGTTTGTCTAGTTTTTAAAACATTTTTTGTATATTATAACAACACAAAAAGCAATTTTCTTTCACTGTTCGCACACTCTGATAATTTAAGGAAAAGAACTCCGTCTGTCAGACGCCTGCACCGAAAAAGACGGTGAGACAATCTTGGTTTCCTTTTTCTTTTCCCTTTTTAGGATAACCCTAATTTTTCAAAAAGCGCCTGTCGTTCTCTCACTTCTCCGCCTTCTACTTTCATGCCGGAAAGCACTTCTCCTGCTCTGCCTTTCCTGCAAAAGCAAGTCCGAAAAATACGCTGTATCCACGCTGCCGGAAGGAGAAACGGATATTTTTCCAAATACGGATACTGCATTTTCATCCCATCATACGGTAAAAATATCGCTTCCATCCACACTTTGATCTGGCCTTTCCAAACGTGTTTATCCGCGCCTGCCACATGCTGTACATTATAATTCGCAATCGTTCCATATATTCCGCTCTGCATCATCAGTTCTGTAAGCTGTGCGTAGAATTCCGTTTCTTCTTCCTCGCCAAACCAGACAGCAACAAGTGTGCACATATGTCGTTCAAACTGATCTAATTTTATTTTCCGCAATTCCTGCCGGATGTAATCCCAATCCAAACCTGTCTGCATCTTATCTAAGAAGCGCCATATATCTACGATCGAACGGATTCCACATCCGCCTTCCTGAAAATGTTTTGCCATATGGGCGATCATAAATATATAGAAATCTTCCCACGACAGTCGACAGATGTATGTTTTTCCGTCTTCCCGATGCGCCCGTTTCCAAATATCTTCATAATATGCATCTAATAAAGAATTTTCGCCGATCATACAATGATGCATCTCGATATTCATAAATGGTTTCCTGAAAAACACATCATGATGATTATCTCTGTGATCGCAATAATATCCAAGGCTGGTCAAAATTGCTTCTACTTCTTCGCCTTTTCCGGTCTCATACAAAATATCCAAATCCGCCATCATCCGCATGCTTGTAACCGGATAAAACTGCTTCATTAATATTCCTTTCAGCGGCAAAACAGATACGCCCGCTTTTTCAAATTCTCTCAACAGTTCTTCCTGCGAAAATCCCTGCACCGCATCTCTTGCGATCTCCATCGATTCCGCTTCCTGAAATCGCTTCATAATCTCTTCCGGCGGCTGCTGTTCTTTCGGAAGTTTCTGGATTCCCGGGCAGACCATGGACTGAATTTTATGAAAACGGCATATTTTATAAAAGTCTTCCCACTTTGTATCCGCTCCCATAACCGGAGCTTTTCCCTGCCCTAAACTAAATTTTATTAACTCCAATAACTGATGCCACTCTTGCTTAATTTTCATTTGATACCTCTTTAAACTTTCTGTTTTCAATTTCGACAACCCTGTCGCAGCATGCCACACCTGCCGCTGTATGTGAAATACAGATAATCGTCTTTGTATTCATTTTCTTCAGATTCTGAAGAACTCTCCATTCTGTATCTTTATCCAAAGACGAAGTACACTCATCCAACAGCAAGATCGGCGCGTCATTTAATACAGCGCGGGCAATCGCAATTCTTTGGATCTGTCCTTCAGACAGCCCTTCTCCCCGCTCTGTCAGTACCGTTTCCAATCCTTGCGGAAGTGTCTCTATATAATCCCAAATGCATGCGATTTCCGCCGCCCTTTTGATTTCTTCCTCTCCAATCTCATGATTACAGAACGTAATATTCTCCCGGATCGTTCCGGACATAATCATATTTCCCTGAGGAACATACGAAAATATGTTTCTTGTTCCGGCATCGATCCCGATCTTTCCATGTGCTGTCTCAAAATAAAGCGTTCCCTTTTCACATGGCATCAAATGCAGCATCAGTTTCATCATTGTACTTTTCCCGATTCCTGATTCTCCCACAATCGCAATCAGATCCCCTTTATTAACCCGAAGAGAAACGTCTTCTAATACAGGATCGCCGTTCTGATAAGCAAATGTCACATGCTCTGCCACAAGAGCCTGAAAATCCTGCTGAAATTTCGCCACATCTTCAATCTGAACCCGCTGACTTTCTTCTTCCAGCTGTTCAATCTCCATGAGACGTTCCGCAGATGCCTGCATACTGTAATATTGCGGGATCAATCCCGACACATTTCGAAACGGCGCCCGAATCTGCTGAATGATCTGAAGAAATGCAGTCAATGTTCCAAACGTCATAACGCCAAAAGAAATCTGAAACGCGCCCCATACAAGAGCCGCATAATACCCTGTAGTAAACAGGACATAGACAAGCGTATTCGCCAAATTGCTGATTGCATTTCTCTTGATCCGTATACGATAATTATCTTTTTGAAACTCATTCAGTTTACCGCATACCGCATATTCATTTGCAAAAGATTTTATAACGACCAGATTTTCAATACATTCCTGCATATAAGAACGCACCACTCCGTTTGTCCGCTGTACTTCTTTATGTAAATATTTAAAATGCCGGCTGTAAACACGGCTGCAAATACACACGATAATCCCTATTCCTAATACCGCCGCTGTAAAACGAGCGTCGATCGAAAACAAAACCGCGAGTCCTGCCACGATCTTCGTGATCATAGAAATCGCCTGCGGGATCAGACCAACAATCCCCCCTACTACAATATCTATATCACTTGTCAGCCGATTCAGTATTTCCCCTGAATGGATCTTAGACACCTGCTGATACTGTTTTTTCAATACCGCCGCAAAAACGCCTTGACGAATATGCATCTCTATCTTCGTTGTCGCATGAATCCTTACATTACTGCTCACGATATTCAAAACCGCCTGCAGGAAAATAAGACCTGCTATCAGAAAAATCTGTACGCCTAAACTGCCCTCTTTCACACCTGTTGCAACATCCAGCAGACTGCTGGAAACGAGCGCCAGCAAAATAAAACTGCCCGCAATCGCTCCACTGATAAGCGCCAGTAAGATCACGAACCAAAGCGATTTTTTACTATACTGATAAATCCAGCGGATGGTAGATTTTTCCATCTTGTTTTTCATTTCTTTTTGTTATCCCTCTTTTCTCTCTTTTTGCCTTTTCTATTCTAACACTATCTTCTTATTTTATCATCAATAATATCAAATATTCCATTTGTTATCTTATCAAACATTTCACTTCTTAGGCATATCAATTTCACTGTCAAACATTCCATTTCTTATACATCCTGCTTATTTCACCTGTTATGTATCCTCCTCAAAATTCCTTCATTTCTCGCTTCTCATGTGTTATACTTACTTCGAGTTTCTTATAAAAGCACATTTTAAACCTTAAAACATTTAAGAAAGAGGTCTTCATGATGAACAACTATCGCTTTGCCGATCTAAATATTTCAATGACTTGCCGCTACGACATTATGAAGCGAAGAGCCAATAAATATCGACTGCCTGAAACTTCAGAATCATCGTGGCCCGCAACTGATATCCGCTTAAATCCTAAAAGCGAACTGATTCAAAAATACCAGGAGAAATATCCGCATCTGACTCTTTCCGAAGCAGAATTGATCCTTTTATCATCACGTTTTTCTCTTGAATTGATTAAACATCAAGGATTTGTCCTTCATGCTTCCGCAATCTCCTACAAAGATAAAGCAGTGCTTTTCTCCGCAGATTCCGGTGTCGGAAAATCAACCCACACTCGCCTGTGGCAGAAATATTTCGGGAAGGATGCCGTACATATTATTAACGATGACAAACCGGCTCTTCGCCTGTTCGGAAATTCATTTACCGTATACGGAACACCATTCAGCGGGAACAGCGATGAAAACGAAAATATAAAAGCGCCTCTTCATGCCGTTGTATTTCTTGAACAAAACGAGCTAAATGTCATGAAAAAATTAACGACCGAAGAGGCACTTCCTTATTTTCTTTATAATCTGCCGCAGTACAGCAAACACGCTGAACGCATGGATACACTGCTCTCCCTTCTTGACGTCCTGTTAAAAACGACGCCTGTTTATCACTTGTCCTGCAATATGGAAGAAAACGCGGCAGTTCTTGCAAAACAGACTTTATTCGATTCAACTATATAGCAAAAGATCACTTTGCCTTCTTTTCGCATAAAGTACTCCAATTCTTAACTTTTTATAATTTTTATAAACAGCCGTGTATCATTCACAATCATATCTATCTTTTAAATATTTTTAGCAATATCAAGTACAGCGTCTTTACTTTTCTCACATTATTTCTGTCACATTATTTTCTTACAGGCATATTTTATATAGATCAGATAAGATTTCAGGAGGAGATTACTTTGCCATACTCAATTATGCTTGATGCCGGACATGGGGGCCGTGATCCGGGAGCCGTATACAACGGGCGGCAGGAAAAGACTGATACTCTTGCACTTACTCTTGCCATCGGACAGATTTTGCAGGAACGAGGAATTGATGTTCTTTATACTCGCACAACTGACATTTACGAATCACCTTATCAGAAAGCAATGGAAGCAAATGAAGCGGACGTAGACTTTTTCATATCTATTCACCGCAACTCTTTTCCTAAGCCAAATGCTGTCTCAGGAGTAGAATCCCTCGTGTACGACAAATCCGGTATTAAACTGGAAATGGCAGAAAATATAAACGAGCAATTAGAAGGGATCGGTTTCGTAAATCTTGGAGTAAAAGCGCGTCCCGGACTTGTTGTCCTGCGGCGAACAAAAATGCCTGCCGTTCTTGTAGAAGTTGGATTCATCAACTCTGACACGGACAACATGCTGTTTGATGATAATTTCAGTGACATCGCTCTCGCTATCGCTGAAGGGATTCTTGACACTCTCGGGATCAACACACCTGCTGTTCCGCTTCCTGACGAAAACGAAATACCTGTTGCTCCGCTCCCTGATGAAAACGAGGCTCCGATTACTCCGCTTCCTGATGAAAATGTAAGTCCTGTCATACCATTGCCGCCCCGATACACGGTTCAGGTAGGTGCGTTTCGAAATGCAATGTATGCCGAACGCCTTCAGCAGGAGTTATCCGAACTAGATTTTCCTGCTTCTATCACCGAGGGAAACGGATTATATCGTGTTATGGTAGGCGTTTTTCCTACGCTGGCAGATGCAGCAGACATGGAACGTCTGCTTCGAAGCGCCGGTTATCAGACTGTCATAGTCAGTCAATAAATCACCGGAAGTGCCAAAAGGCATATTTCGGGATTGTAAGCGGTCTCCATTGCAAAAAATGTACCCTAATAATCTAACACAATTTTCTTTCATGTGTTTTCTTTTATTAGGGTACACTTTATATGTTCATCTTATATTATACATTTTATGCATCTGCCGCATCTGCTTCTTCTGCCAAAGACTGCTCGTACTTCTCCAAAATCATCGACTGAATTCTTTCTCTCGTATTGGAATTGATCGGATGTGCGATATCCCTGTACTCGCCGTCCATTGCTTTTTTACTTGGCATTGCAATGAACATTCCTTTCTCCCCCTCTATCACTTTAATATCATGAACAACAAATTCATCATCGATTGTAATGGATACTACTGCCTTTAACTTTCCCTCTTTTGCAACTTTTCGCACTCGTACATCTGTGATCTGCATAGCTTCAGATCTCCTTTCTCTCATAGATTTACGTCAAGCCCTCTCAAGCGAACACCTGCCGCATGCCTTTCTTCTCTGCCTCGTTTGCACATTATGCATTTTTACAATGCGTAACGCTCATTTTTCTCTACTACGACTTTTACACCGTTTTCTCCGACGTATCTTGTATTCGCTCTGATCGTATCCCGACTCTCTACGATACAATTCTCGATATATGTATTATCCCCCAGATACACATCATTCAATATGATCGAATTTTTGATCACGCAATTATTTCCGACAAATACTTTTTTAAAGATCACGGAATTCTCAATCGTTCCGTTTACAATACTTCCGCTGCCAACAAGGCTGTTCTTAACAACCGCTCCGGGATTATATTTTGCAGGCGGCTGATCGCTCACCTTTGAATACACGCTTGGAAGTTTCCTGAAAAAGTAATTTCTCACTTCCGGTTTCAGGAAATCCATATTCGTCTTATAATATGCATCCACAGTGGAAATATTATTCCAATAACTGTTAATTTTGTATCCGTATATTTTCTTCAGATTTTTATAACGGATCAAAATATCATTTACAAAATCATGTCGCTCATCTTCCGCACAATGCTCGATCAGATCAATCAGTTGTCTTCTGCGAAGAACATAGATTCCTGTAGAGATTGTCTGAGAATGAGCTACCATAGGTTTCTCTTCAAACTCCTCAATCCTTGACTCCTCATTCATGCGAACTGTTCCGAATCTGGTCGCATCTTCGCCGGGCTCCAGATCTTTACACACAACTGTAATATCTGCCTTCTTCGCGATATGATATTCAAGAACTTTATTATAATCCATCTTATAAACGGCATCTCCTGAAGTAATGATCACATACGGTTCATGACATTTTTTCAGGAAATCAAGATTCTGATAAATGGCATCCGCCGTTCCTCTGTACCAGTAGCCGTTATCTGCCGTAATCGTCGGGGTAAACACAAACAATCCGCCCTGTTTTCTTCCGAAATCCCACCATTTTGAAGAATTCAGATGCTCGTTCAGCGATCTGGCATTATATTGTGTCAGCACCGCAACTTTCTGAATGTGAGAATTTGTCATATTGCTGAGTACGAAATCAATCGCCCGGTAACTTCCTGCCACCGGCATTGCAGCCACTGCTCTTTTCGCAGTCAACTCACGCATTCTCCTGTTGTTTCCTCCTGCTAAAATAAGTCCTACTGCTCTCATACTCTCTCACCTGCCTTTATCAAGGTTTCACCGCTTGCCAGTACGCCATCCTCGTAATCTTCCGCTACAGTCACACCACTGACGGCAGTATTTTTCCCAATCTGCACGTTTGACGGAATCACAGAATTCTCACCGATCGTTGCAAGTCCTCCGCTGTAAATATTTGGTTTCGTTTTATTCGGCACATCGCTTCCGATACCGATCACAACATTATCTCCGATCACAGTATCCTCTGCTATAATCGCCCGATCAATAACACAGTTTTCTCCGATCGTCACGCCCTGCATTATAATAGAGTCACGAACAACGCTGCCCTTTCCGACAACAACGCTTCCGCCTAAAACCGAATTATGTAACTCTCCGTACACCTCTGTTCCGTTACTGATAATACACCGATCCACTACACCTTCCTGTGCGATATACTGAGGTGGAATATTCGCGCTGTTCGTATAGATCTTCCAGAATTCTTCATATAAATTAAACTCCGGAATGATATCGATCAGTTCCATGTTTGCTTCCCAGTAAGAACTTAATGTTCCGACATCTTTCCAATAACCATTGTACTCATATGCAAAAAGCCTGTCCCCTTTGCCATGGCAATATGGAATAATATGTTTTCCAAAATCGCAGTTCGGCTGGTCTTTTAACTTAATAAGCGCTTCCTTCAACACCGGCCAGCTAAAGATATAAATACCCATTGATGCCAAATTACTGCTTGGTTTCTCCGGCTTTTCCTCAAATTCTTTAATTCTGCTGTCATTATCTGTGACAACTATACCGAATCGACTTGCTTCTTCGATCGGAACCGGCATTGCTGCAATCGTCACATCTGCATTATTCGCTTTATGGAAATCAAGCATCACTTCATAATCCATTTTATAAATATGATCTCCTGAAAGAATAAGCACATAATCCGGATTATACGTCTCCATATAATCAAGGTTCTGATAAATTGCATTTGCAGTACCGGTATACCACTCACTGTTTGAACTCTTTTCATAAGGAGGCAGGATCGATACCCCTCCGACATTTCTGTCCAAATCCCACGGAATGCCAATACCGATATGAGTATTGAGCCGCAGCGGCTGATATTGTGTTAACACACCGACTGTATCAATTCCCGAATTAATACAGTTACTCAACGGGAAATCTATAATACGGTATTTCCCTCCAAATGCTACAGCAGGTTTCGCAACTTTTGCCGTTAAAACCCCCAAGCGACTGCCTTGCCCACCGGCCAAAAGCATAGCAATCATTTCTTTTTTAAACATTACGTCACCTCATTTCTAGTTAGATACATTCATTATACCATACTTTCATGTTTATCCAAGCATTTTTTACAATTTTTTCTTTAACATTTTTAACTTTTTGTTTATTTCGCACAAAAAGAACTTCTTTCAATTTTTTGCATATATAGTATAATATAGTAGGCTATGATATTTTATGACTAAAATTTCAAAAAAATTGTTCCACATATAAAAAGAATGGTTTCAACTCATCGAGATGAGAAAAGAAAAGAGGACTCCTTATGTATAAAATCGATTTTAATGAACCGATCCATATTCATTTTATAGGTATCGGAGGTATCAGCATGAGCGGACTTGCTGAAATTCTTCTGAAAGAAGGTTTCACCGTATCCGGTTCTGATACAAAAGAATCACCTTTAACGAAAAAACTGATATCCGAAGGCGCTCAGATCATCTACGGACAGAAAGCTGAAAATATTACGCCGGATATCGGCTGCGTTGTTTACACAGCAGCTATTAACAGAAGTAATCCTGAACTGATCGAAGCAGTCGCTTTGAAAATTCCGATGCTGACCCGCGCCGAACTGCTCGGACAGCTTATGAAAAATTATGATACACCGATCGCCGTTTCAGGAACACATGGAAAGACAACGACAACTTCCATGATCTCTCACATTTTACTGGAAGGTGATCTTGACCCGACAATTTCAGTCGGCGGTATTTTAAAAGCAATCGGCGGAAATATCCGCGTCGGGAATTCAGGCACATTTATTACAGAAGCATGCGAATATACAAACAGTTTTCTGCATTTCTTCCCGAAGATCAGCGTAATCCTTAACATTGAAGAAGATCATCTTGATTTCTTTAAAGATTTAGAAGATATCCGCCATTCCTTCCATCAGTTTGCAGAACTGCTTCCTGATGACGGAACGCTTGTTATCAACGGCGAAATTAAAGAGCATTCCGAAATATACGAAGGACTTTCCTGCAACGTCATAACTTATGGAACAAACGGCAGCTTTGATTACAGCGCAGATCACATTACTTATGATGAAAACGGACATGTGGCATTTGATTTGATCCGCCATGGCAAACACACAGATCATATCCAGCTTTCCGTAACCGGAGATCACAATGTTTCAAACGCTTTATCTGCCATCGCTGTTGCAGATATTCTCGAAATTCCGATGGAAGTTACGAAAAAGGGACTTTTATCCTTTACCGGAACAGATCGTCGTTTTGAGTACAAAGGAGAATTTAACGGAGTGACCATTGTCGATGATTATGCACATCACCCGACCGAAATTTACGCTACGTTAAAAGCGGCTCAGCATTCCCCTCACAACAGTGTCTGGTGTGTATTCCAGCCACATACTTACACAAGAACAAAAGCGTTCTTTCATGAGTTTGCAGAGGCACTTTCGCATGCCGATCACCTCGTGCTCGCCGATATTTTTGCAGCAAGAGAAACGGATACTTTAGGCATTTCCTCTGAAGACCTTGCAAAAGAAACAGCAAAGCTTGGAACGGACACACATTATTTTCCAAGTTTCTCTCAGATCGAAGACTTTCTGAAAGAGAACTGCCGCCCCGGTGATCTGCTGATCACAATGGGCGCCGGAGATGTCGTTACGATCGGCGAGGATCTGCTGAAATAGGCATCACAGCACTTATTCACAAGTTCTTCACATAGTTATCTACAAAAAAGAGGGAGTTACCAACAAAAATTCTCTTTTTAACGCAACTGTAAAATGATAAAATATAAGAAACACCTGACAAAAGCGGATTCCATGTCCGCTTTTTGTTAACCCCTGTTCAGTCCATGCATATCCATAAGCTAAAACGATCCTCACACGGATTTGCCCAAAAAGAACACTGAACAATTAAGATGCAATTTACAGAAAGATTTAGGAATGATAAAACAGGATGGGATATCTATGAACACACTGACACTAAAAAATAAATTTCAGACAAACGCAACACTGCTTCCAAACGATTTTATCGACAATTATATGATTAACGCAAACGGCGAATTTGTGAAAGTCTATCTTTTCCTTCTCCGCCATGTTAACAGTTGTTCTTCCAAGCTGACACTTTCTATGATCGCAGACTGTCTCAACAACACTGAAAAAGACATCCTGCGCGCACTTAGATACTGGGAATCCGAAGGACTTCTTCGTTCAGAATATGATGCCGACGGCAAGCTCACTGCTCTTGAGCTTCAAGAGACTGTTCAATCCGTTCAATCGCAGTCTGTTCAGATCACACAGCAGTCTGAATCTGAATGCCGGGTTTCTTTACAGGCCGGCTCAGACGTACCTGCATCCGATACAGATACACTGAAAAATACAGCTTGTCCTGTACATAAGGAAGAAATCATATCGCCGTCAGCTGCTCCGGCTCGCTCTGTATTAAAAGCGACAGTACAAAAAGCCGTTGCCATCGATGAATTCCGGGCTCAAAAAGAAATCAAATCTCTCCTGTTTATTGCCGAACAATATTTGGGAAAGACATTAACACATACTGAAATGGAGACAATCACTTATTTTTATGATACACTGCATATGTCGGCAGATCTGATTGAATACCTGATTGAATCCTGTGTGGAAAACGGACATAAAAATATCCACTACATTAAAAAAGTTGCTTTTTCATGGGTAGAAGAAGGAATCGAAACTGTTTCACAGGCAAAAGAACAATCTATGCTCTATTCAAGATGCTGCTACACCGTACTGAATGCATTCGGTATCAAAGGCCGCGGTCCTGCTGCTTCGGAACTGGAATTTATAAAAAAATGGTCCGAACAGTATGCATTCACCTCGGATATTATCGCAGAAGCATGCAGACGGACGATTACCGCTACTCATCAGCCCAGCTTTGAATATGCCGATTCTATTTTAACGAAATGGCATGAACATAATATTCGTCATCTGAAAGACATTACCGCACTTGACGAAGCACATCAAAAGCAGACCTCAGCAGCAAGATCCGCAGCGCGTCCAAAACCACTGACTAAAAATCTCAACAATTTTGAACGCCGCAGCTATGATATGGAATCTCTTGAGGAACAGCTGTTGAAAAGCAATTAATATTCGCTGTTGTTACAGAAACGGCACGATAGAAGGAGTATTTTCATGGCACTTAAAAATTCACAATATTATGCACTGATGCGGGAATATGAACAGACACGCCTGAAAAACCACGATATCCAAACAAAACGTTATGAAGAAGTATATGAGAAGCTTCCGGAATTTAAGTCGCTGGATGAATCCATTTCCATCCTTTCCGTTCAATACGGGAAGAAACTGTTGAACGGTGATCCTAAAGCGCTGACATCCCTGAAAGAAGAACTTGAGATTCTCCGTCAGAGTAAGAAAAAACTGCTCACTTCTGCCGGATTTCCCGAGGATTATCTTGAACCGATCTATGATTGTCCGGACTGTAAGGATACCGGATATATCGGAAACGAAAAATGTCACTGTTTCAAACGTTCTGTTATCGGGCTTTTATATGAACAGTCTAATATTAAAGAATTTCCGACAGAAGCATCTTTCGACTATTTTGACCTTGATTTTTATCCTGCTTCCCAGTATGATAAAACAACGGGAAAAAATGCCCGCACTATGATGGAAGAAACTTTAGCTGTCTGCCATCGATTTATAGATCATTTTGGAAAGGACTTCAATAATCTTTTTTTCTACGGAAGCGTAGGAGTAGGAAAAACGTTCCTTTCAACCTGCATTGCAAGAGAAATCATGGAACGAGAATTTTCCGTGCTTTATTTCTCTGCTCCGCAGCTTTTCAGTGTACTCACACAGTCAAAATTTGACCGCAATGATGTCGATGCAAAGAACAGAAATGACTATATTTTCAACTGTGATCTTCTTATAATAGATGATCTCGGAAGCGAGTACACAAACGCGTTTATTGCCGCACAGTTTTTTACATGTATCAATGAACGCCTCATCCATAAGAAGTCAACGATCATCTCAACAAATCTTTCTCTTGAATCGCTTGCAGATCTGTACACAGAGCGTTCTTTCTCGAGAATCACAAGCAATTATACGTTGTTAAAGATAATCGGTGATGATATACGAATCAAGAAAAAATTAAAAAACAGGGAGGTACATTAATGTTACGCCGAACAGAACGAATTTTGGAAAATATTCCGGTAGGAAGTCTTGGTCTTATTTCCCTTACGGGATGCGAAGAACTCGGAAAGAAAGTAAATGACTATCTTGTAAAATGGAGACACGAAAGTGCACATGCTTTTCGTGATGATATTGCATTTTCAGGATATGAAAAGGATTCTTATCTTCTTGATGCCCGAGTTCCGCGTTTTGGTTCAGGAGAGGCAAAAGGTGTTCTCGGAGAGTCCGTTCGCGGAAAGGATCTGTATCTTATGGTAGATGTATGTAATTACAGCATTACTTACTCTCTTGCCGGAAAGACAAATCACATGTCTCCTGATGATCATTTCCAGAACTTAAAGAGAATCATTGCTGCCATTGGCGGAAAAGGACGCCGCATCAATGTTATCATGCCGTTTTTATATGAAAGCCGTCAGCACAAGAGAAGTTCCCGTGAATCACTGGACTGTGCTCTTGCTCTGCAGGAACTTGTACGCATGGGAGTCGAAAACATCATTACTTTTGACGCACATGATCCGCGTGTACAAAACGCGATCCCGCTGAACGGATTTGAAACAGTGTCTCCGACATACCAGTTTATAAAAGGTCTGCTCCGCAATGTCAAAGACTTACAGATCGATGCGGACCATATGATGGCAATCAGCCCGGATGAAGGAGGAACAAACCGCGCTGTATATCTTGCCAATGTACTCGGACTTGATATGGGTATGTTCTATAAACGCCGCGATTACACAAAAATCGTAGACGGACGCAACCCGATCGTTGCTCACGAATTCCTCGGTTCTTCTGTAGAAGGAAAAGATGTCATCATCATTGACGACATGATCTCTTCAGGAGACAGCATTATCGACGTTGCCACAGAATTAAAGCAGCGCAAAGCAAAACGAATCTATGCAGCCGCTACATTCGGTCTGTTTACAAACGGAATGGAAAAATTCGACAAAGCTTACAACGATGGTATCATCAATGGTATCCTCACAACGAACCTGATCTACCAGACACCGGAGCTTTTGTCTAAACCGTATTATATCAACTGTGATATGAGCAAATATATCGCTCTGATCATCGATACTTTAAATCATGACGGATCTCTCAGTTCTATCTTAAGCCCGAACGAAAGAATCCAGCATGTTCTTCAGAAATACAAAAACGGAGAGCCGGTCTAAGACCGCTCTCCATGCTTTTTTAATATACTATGAACAGATATCACGAAAAAACAGAACGACAAAATATTATTTCTGACACAATATTTACGATTTTCATGCTTCTCACCGCAACTGCCGTCTCTTTTTGTTTCTTTTATTTCGGGAATAAAAATTCGGCTAATATTGCCGTGATCTATACCCTTGCGCTCATTTTGACCGCCCTTAAAACTTCTGGTTATATATATGGCATTGTTGCCTCTGTATTCTGCGTCATTGCCGTTAATTTTCTTTTTTCCTATCCATTTTTTAAATTTAATTTTTCATTGGACGGATATCCCGTAACCTTTATCGGAATGCTTGCGATTACATTGATCACAAGTGCAACGACAACTTCCCTGAAACAGCAGCAAAAAGCTGCGGCTGAAAAGGAAAAAGCTCTAGTCGAAGCCGACAAGGAAAAACTTCGGGCGAATCTGCTTCGCGCTGTATCACATGATCTCCGCACACCGCTTACAGGCATTATTGGATCGTCCTCTTCCTATTTGGAGAACAGTTCAGATCTGACGGAATATGAGCGCACCGAACTTGTCAACAACATTAAAGAAGACTCCGAATGGCTGTTAAATATGGTTGAAAATCTGCTCACAATTACGCGCATAGACAACAATTCCCATGACAAGGTAAAGAAATCCCCGGAGGTTGTAGAAGAAGTCATTTCTGAGGCGATTCAGAGGCTTCAGAAGCGTATACCGGATATTCGTATCAAAGTACATATGCCGAATGATTTTCTCATGATTCCTATGGATGCAACTCTCATCGAACAGGTTCTCATTAATCTGATGGAAAATGCCGCAGTTCATTCCGGGAGTACAGAACATATTGATTTGATCATCACACCGGAAAAGAATTGTATCTCATTCTGCATTCGTGATTATGGAAACGGAATCGCCCCTGAACAACTACCCTACATATTTGAAGGGCAGCGCAGCTTTGGTAACCATACAGACCACCATAAAGGAATCGGAATTGGATTATCAATCTGCAAAACGATCATCGAAGCCCACGAAGGTGAAATCCATGCTTCTAACCACGGACATGGCGCTGAATTTACCTTCACACTTCCAAAAGAAAAGGAGAGTATAACCAATGCCTAAATTTTCTGTTTTGATTATTGAAGATGAAAAAAATATACAGACTTTCATGGGAAAGGTACTGAAACGGCATGATTATCAGGTACTTTACGCCAATACCGGTAAGCAAGGACTTGAAACAGCCCGTTCCCGCTGTCCGGATATCATCCTCCTTGACCTCGGACTTCCTGATATTGACGGATGTTCGATCATTCAGGAAGTCCGCACTTGGACCAGCACCCCTATCATTGTCATTTCCGCCCGTACTGCCGAGCGCGAAAAAGTCGCGGCTCTTGATCTGGGCGCTGATGACTATATAACAAAACCTTTTGGGACGTCTGAGCTTCTTGCACGTATCCGCGCTTCTTTGCGCCACAGTAATCGTCTGCTCACAGACAGCACCTTCTATATACGTTCTTACAAACATAAGGATATGACACTTGATTTTTCCAAGAGACTTCTGACAATCCACGGAAAACCGATCCATCTAACCCCGATCGAATACAAAATTGTCGCCTATTTAGCACAGAACTCCGGAAAAGTCATTACTTATGCCGCAATCCTTGCAAACGTATGGGGACCTTACGCCGATGACGATAATAAAATTCTCCGTGTCAATATGGCAAATATCCGCCGCAAAATAGAGCAGGATCCTGCCCAGCCTCAATATATTTTTACCGAAGTCGGCGTCGGTTACCGGATGGCAGAAGACGAGGATGAATAACGCGCATAGATGCTAAAAATCCGCTAAGGTCTTTGCCGCTTTATTCCATTCTGTGCTTCACTCCTTTAAAATAGAGACTGATTTGTTTTTACTGCAGTCCGCTTTGTAACGCAGAATCATTTTCTGTACACAAAGCCGCAGAATTTATTTTAAGGAGTGACCCAAAATGAATATCGGTTTAATTTTACTTATGATAATTGGAGGTTCTGTCGGTGTTTTTTCCACACTCTACATCATAATCAGCCTTCCTCTCGTAATTCTTCAGAAGATCTATCGGAAAATCCGATTCGGAGCTTCTCTTTATGACTAAATAAAACATTGCAAAAACTCCGTATACATTACCGGTTTCTATTCCGGGTCTGTATACGGAGTTTTTATTTTGTCTTATGACCTGTTTTTCAGTTCAATATAGACGATCCAGCATCAAAACAAACGTCTTTTTATTCTTCTGAAGAAGTTTCCTCTTCAGCCGCTTCAACTGTTTCTTCTGTTTCATCTACTTCCAATGCTTCATCTGTAAATTCTGCATCTGCATCAAGAACATCAGTCTGATCTGCTTCTGCATCTTCCTCTATCTCAAACTCTTCTTCTGACAATGCTTCTGCTCTTGCGTCTGTATTCAGCGCTACGTCACGGTATTTTTTCATACCCGTACCTGCCGGAATATGTTTACCGATAATTACGTTTTCTTTCAAACCGACAAGATGATCGACTTTTCCTTTGATCGCCGCTTCTGTAAGAACTTTTGTTGTCTCCTGGAAGGACGCTGCCGACAGGAAGGAGTCTGTTGCAAGAGACGCTTTCGTAATACCAAGCATGATCTGCTCGCCTGTAGCCGGCTCTTTTCCTTCTTCTTCAAGACGCTCGTTCACTTCATTGAATTCAAGAACGTCAACCATTGTTCCCGGAAGGAATTCTGTATCGCCTTTTTCTTCAATGCGAACTTTCTTCAGCATCTGACGAACAATCACTTCGATATGCTTATCATTGATCTCAACACCTTGCAGACGATATACACGCTGTACTTCCTGAAGCATGTAATCCTGAACCGCTCTGAGCCCTTTGATCTTCAGAATATCATGCGGATTCACACTACCTTCTGTCAACTCATCTCCGGCTTCAAGCATCACACCGTCCTGTATTTTAATACGGGAACCATATGGAATCAAGTATGCTTTTGACTCGCCTGTCTCATCATTTGTAACAATGATCTCGCGTTTCTTCTTCGTATCTGAAATCGTTGCTCTTCCGGCAAATTCTGTGATGATCGCAAGACCCTTCGGCTTTCTTGCCTCAAAAAGCTCCTCGACACGCGGAAGACCCTGTGTAATGTCATCTCCGGCAACTCCACCGGTATGGAACGTACGCATTGTAAGCTGTGTTCCCGGCTCTCCGATTGACTGTGCCGCAACGATTCCGACTGCTTCTCCGACCTGTACCGCTTCACCTGTAGCCATGTTTGCTCCGTAACATTTTGCACATACACCGCTCTTACATTTACAGGTAAGAATTGTACGGATCTTCACTTTCTTCAGTGATTCGCCATTCTCATCCACGCCTTTTTTCATAACGCGTTCTGCACGGCGCGGCGTAATCATATGGTTTGCTTTTACAAGCACATTTCCATCTTTATCTTTAATATCCTCGCAGGAATAACGTCCTGTAATACGCTCCTGAAGGCTCTCAATTTCTTCATTTCCATCCATGAATGCAGATACATACATTCCCGGAATTTCTTTTCCTTCTTCTGCACAGTCAGAATCATGAATGATCAATTCCTGAGATACGTCTACAAGACGTCTTGTCAGGTAACCTGAATCGGCTGTACGAAGAGCCGTATCTGACAGACCTTTACGAGCGCCATGAGCGGACATGAAATATTCAAGTACGTCAAGACCCTCACGGAAGTTTGACTTGATCGGCAACTCGATCGTACGTCCTGTCGTATCCGCCATAAGTCCACGCATACCGGCAAGCTGTTTGATCTGCTTGTCAGAACCACGGGCTCCTGAATCAGCCATCATAAAGATGTTGTTATATTTATCAAGACCTGTCAACAGAGCTTCTGTCAGTTTATCGTCGGTTGCTTTCCAAGTCTCTACAACTTCTTTGTAACGCTCTTCCTCGGTGATAAGACCACGTTTATAGTTCTTTGTGATTTTATCCACTGTATTCTGCGCTTCCTCGATCATCTGCGGCTTCTGCGGCGGAACCGTCATATCGGAAATAGATACGGTCATCGCTGCTCTTGTAGAGAACTTGTATCCGATTGCTTTTACATTATCAAGCACTTCCGCCGTCTGTGTTGCGCCATGTGTATTGATTACTTTCTCAAGGATCTGTTTTAACTGTTTCTTTCCAACATGGAAATCCACTTCAAGAAGAAGCTCCTGCCCTTCCACTTCTCGATCTACAAAACCAAGATCCTGCGGAATGATCTCATTAAACAGAAGACGTCCAAGTGTTGCATCTATAATGCCTGTCTTCTCTGTTCCATCCGGCATTGTCTTCGTCACACGAACTTTGATTCGAGAATGAAGCGTAATATATCCGTTCTCATATGCAAGAATTGCTTCGCTCATGCTCTTGAAGAACATTCCCTCGCCTTTTACTCCCGGTCTTTCCTGCGTCAGATAATAGATACCAAGTACCATATCCTGTGAAGGAACAGCTACCGGACCACCGTCAGACGGTTTCAGCAAGTTGTTTGGTGAAAGAAGCAGGAAACGACACTCTGCCTGTGCTTCCTGTGACAACGGAACATGCACCGCCATCTGGTCACCGTCGAAGTCGGCGTTATAAGCTGTACAAACGAGCGGATGCAGCTTGATCGCTTTACCTTCTACTAAGATCGGCTCAAACGCCTGAATACCGAGTCTGTGAAGCGTGGGGGCACGGTTAAGCATAACCGGATGCTCCTTGATCACTTCCTCAAGCACATCCCATACCTCCGGCTGAAGTCTCTCAACCATTTTCTTTGCATTTTTAATATTATGTGCTGTTCCGTTTGCAACAAGCTCTTTCATAACAAACGGTTTAAACAGCTCAATCGCCATTTCTTTCGGAAGACCGCACTGATAAATCTTAAGTTCCGGTCCTACAACGATAACAGAACGTCCTGAGTAGTCAACACGTTTTCCGAGCAAGTTCTGACGGAAACGTCCGGACTTACCTTTCAGCATATCCGAAAGTGATTTTAATGCTCTGTTTCCCGGTCCTGTAACCGGACGTCCGCGGCGTCCGTTATCGATCAGGGCATCTACTGCTTCCTGAAGCATACGTTTCTCATTTCTTACGATAATATCCGGCGCTCCAAGCTCAAGCAGTCTTTTCAGACGGTTATTTCTGTTAATAATTCTTCTGTACAGATCATTCAGGTCACTCGTCGCGAAACGGCCACCGTCAAGCTGTACCATCGGACGCAGATCCGGCGGAATAACCGGAATTGCAGAAAGAATCATCCATTCCGGGCGGTTTCCTGATTCACGGAACGCCTCGACAACTTCCAGACGCTTCACGATTCTTGCTCTCTTCTGGCCTGTCGCGTTTTCCAAACCTGCCTGAAGCTCTGCATATTCTTTTTCAAGATCAATACTCTCCAGAAGCTCTTTGATTGCCTCAGCACCCATACCTACGCGGAATGAGCCTCTGCCCCATTTCTCTTTCTGCTCCTGATACTCTGCCTCTGAAAGGATCTGTTTATACTGAAGATCCGTCTCTCCTTTGTCAAGAACAATATAAGATGCAAAATAAAGCACTCTTTCCAATGTTCTCGGAGAGATGTCAAGGATCAGTCCCATACGGCTTGGGATTCCCTTGAAATACCAGATGTGAGACACCGGAGCGGCAAGGGCGATATGCCCCATACGCTCACGACGTACACTTGCCTTTGTAACCTCGACGCCGCATCGGTCACAAACAACACCTTTGTAACGGATCTTTTTATATTTTCCACAATGACACTCCCAGTCCTTGCTCGGTCCGAAGATTCTCTCGCAGAACAGTCCATCTTTTTCAGGCTTTAACGTTCTGTAGTTGATCGTCTCCGGTTTCGTAACTTCACCTCTGGACCATTCCATGATCTTTTCCGGTGAAGCCAGACCGATCTTGATCGCGTCAAATGTTAACGGTTGATATTGTTGTTCATTATTGTTTGGCATATATTTGGATCCTCCTCTTATTCTTCCTCATAATCGGAATACTCGTCAAACTCAATGTCCACCGGGGCATCATCATCCGGCTCTTCCTCAGGTTCAACATCCTCGAGTTCCTCGCCTACAAACTCCTTCTCACTAAATCCGTGATCACCGAAAGATTCATTCTCATCACGGTACTTTCTGTCTCCTTCGATAATGTGACGCAGATCTGTCTCTCCATAATCTACGTTCTCCATAATCTCAACTTCTGTATTGTCATCACGCAATACACGCACATCCAGCGCAAGAGACTGAAGCTCTTTTAAAAGCACCTTAAATGACTCCGGAATACCCGGCTCAGGAATGTTTTCTCCCTTAATGATCGCCTCGTAAGTCTTCACACGACCTACAACGTCGTCGGACTTCACTGTCAGGATCTCCTGCAGTGTATAAGATGCGCCGTACGCCTCCAAAGCCCAAACCTCCATCTCTCCGAAACGCTGTCCGCCGAATTGTGCTTTACCACCAAGCGGCTGCTGCGTAACGAGGGAGTAAGGACCTGTAGAACGCGCATGGATCTTATCATCTACAAGATGGTGAAGTTTCAGGTAGTGCATGTGTCCGATCGTTACCGGACTGTCGAAATACTCACCTGTACGTCCGTCTCTCAAGCGTACTTTACCGTCTCTTGAAAGCGGAACGCCCTTCCACAGATTTCTGTGTTCTCTATTATCGGACAGATACTGCAGCACTTCAGGAAGAAGTTCCTGTCCATGTTTTTTCTCAAATTCATCCCACTCAAGATTGACATAGTCATTAGCCAGATCAAGAGTATCCATGATGTCAACCTCATTTGCTCCATCGAATACCGGCGTGGAAATGTTAAATCCAAGCGCTTTCGCTGCAAGACTTAAATGGATCTCAAGCACCTGTCCGATATTCATACGCGAAGGCACACCAAGCGGATTCAAAACGATATCCAGCGGACGTCCGTTCGGAAGGAACGGCATATCCTCTACCGGAAGCACACGGGAAACGACACCCTTATTACCATGACGTCCCGCCATCTTATCGCCGACAGATATCTTTCTCTTCTGTGCAATGTAAATACGAACTGCCTGATTTACTCCAGGTGACAGCTCGTCACCGTTTTCTCTTGTAAATACTTTCGCATCTACAACGATACCATATTCACCGTGCGGTACTTTCAGAGATGTATCTCTTACCTCGCGGGCTTTCTCGCCGAAGATTGCGCGAAGAAGTCTCTCCTCTGCCGTAAGCTCTGTCTCTCCCTTTGGAGTCACCTTTCCGACAAGGATATCTCCGGCGCGTACTTCTGCACCGATACGGATAATTCCTCTCTCGTCGAGATCTTTGAGCGCATCGTCGCCGACACCCGGAATATCTCTTGTGATTTCTTCCGGTCCCAGCTTTGTATCACGAGCTTCTGCTTCATATTCTTCAATATGAACAGAAGTATAAACATCATCCTGTACAAGTCTCTCGCTCAAAAGAACGGCATCCTCGTAGTTGTAACCTTCCCATGTCATGAAACCGATAAGCGGATTCTTTCCAAGAGCCATCTCTCCGCCGGATGTAGACGGACCGTCTGCGATGACCTGTCCTGCCGTAACAACATCCCCTTTATTAACGATCGGACGCTGATTGTAGCAGTTGCTTTGGTTGCTTCGCTGGAATTTTGTCAGTTTGTAAGACGTCTTGTTTCCATCTTCTTCACGGACAACGATTTCCTTTGAAGTAGAACTTTCCACTGTTCCTGCACGTTCTGCTACAACACATACGCCAGAGTCAACAGCGGCTTTTACTTCCATACCCGTGCCGACTACCGGAGCCTCTGTCGTCAAAAGCGGAACCGCCTGACGCTGCATGTTGGATCCCATAAGAGCACGGTTGGCATCGTCATTTTCAAGGAACGGGATCAGCGCCGTAGCAACTGAGAATACCATCTTCGGAGAAACGTCCATGTAATCGAACTTGCTTCTCTCGTATTCCTGCGTTTCCTCTCTGTAACGACCGGATACGTTTTTATGAATAAAGTGACCTTCTTCATCAAGCGGTGTATTCGCCTGTGCCACATGATAATTATCTTCTTCATCAGCTGTCATATAAACAACTTTTTCTGTAACGACCGGATTTTCCGGATCGGATTTGTCAATCCAACGATACGGCGCTTCCACAAATCCATATTGATTGATTCGTGCATAAGTTGCCAATGAGTTGATCAGACCGATGTTCGGACCTTCAGGAGTCTCGATCGGACACATTCTTCCATAATGAGAATAATGTACGTCTCGAACCTCGAATCCCGCACGATCTCTGGAAAGACCGCCAGGTCCCAGCGCGGAGAGACGTCTCTTATGTGTCAGCTCTCCAAGCGGGTTGTTCTGATCCATAAACTGTGACAACTGGGAAGAGCCAAAGAACTCTTTCACTGCTGCCGTTACCGGTTTTATGTTAATCAACGACTGCGGAGAAATTCCTTCCTGATCCTGTGTCGTCATACGTTCACGAACAACTCTTTCCAGTCTTGAAAGACCGATTCTATACTGGTTCTGAAGCAATTCTCCTACTGCACGGATACGACGGTTACCCAAATGATCGATGTCATCGTCAGTTCCCATGCCATATTCAAGATGCATATTATAGTTAATCGAAGCAAGGATGTCCTCTTTTGTAATATGCTTCGGAATCAAATCGTGAATGTCACGTTTGATCAATGCTTTCATTTCTTCGATATCTCCGGCAGACTCTTCAATGATACCTGCAAGTACCGGATAGTATACCTGCTCTGTCACACCAACTTCTTCCGGATCAATATCTACAACAGATCGAAGATCTACCATCATATTGGAAAGGATCTTGATGTTTCTCTCTTCATCTTCTCCTTCCACCCACAAATACGGAACTGCGTTATTCTGAATCAGATCTGCAAGTTCACGTGTGATCTTCGTTCCTTTTTCTGCGACAACTTCTCCTGTGAGCTGACTTACCACATCCTCTGCAAGTACACAGCCTGCAACGCGGTTTTTCAGCATCAGTTTCTTGTTAAATTTATAACGTCCGACCTTCGCAAGATCGTATCTTCTCGGATCAAAGAACATGCTGTTGATCAGGCTTTCCGCGCTGTCCACTGCCAGCGGCTCACCCGGACGGATCTTCTTATACAGTTCCAGCAAACCTTCCTGATAACTCTCTGCCGTATCCTTTGTAAAACTTGCAAGAATCTTCGGTTCTTCTCCGAACAGATCGACAATCTCCGCATTTGTTCCGATACCAAGCGCACGAATCAACACTGTGATCGGAACTTTTCTTGTACGATCGACACGCACATAGAAAACGTCGTTGGAGTCTGTCTCATATTCAAGCCATGCGCCTCTGTTCGGGATCACTGTGGATGAATACAGTTTCTTTCCGAGCTTATCATGTGCAATACCATAATAAATTCCCGGAGAACGCACGAGCTGACTGACGATAACACGCTCTGCACCGTTGATCACAAATGTACCTGTCTTTGTCATCAGCGGAAGATCTCCCATAAAAATCTCATGTTCGTTAATCTCATCAGTCTCTTTGTTGTGGAGACGGACTCTCACTTTTAAGGGAGCAGCATAAGTCGCATCGCGCTCTTTACACTCATCGATCGTATATTTCACATCATCCTCGCAAAGTGTGAAATCTACGAATTCCAGACTTAAGTGTCCGCTGTAATCGGCAATCGGGGAAATATCATCGAACACCTCTTTGAGTCCTTCATCAAGAAACCACTGATAGGAATCTTTCTGAACTTCAATGAGGTTAGGCATCTCCAATACTTCTTTCTGCCGTGAGTAGCTCATGCGGAAACTTTTTCCGGTTTTAATGGGACGGATTCTGTTTTTCTCCATTGACGTTTCACTCCTCTATCATTTTTTCAATCATTCGCGCTTTCGTTATCCGCATCTCCTTTGTCGGACAACACCGAATGACCTGAATCTTTACATACGGGACAAAACACGCTGCGCGGCTTTTCCCGCCATCGTGGCAGTCGCCAAATCGCTGTATAAATGCGAATCTTGGCACGTTGCTTCGCGTAAATGAAAAGAGCCTTGTAATAGTAATTACGCTTCTAATACGGCATACCTTTCCATAATAGTGCATTTTTAACTATATCACAAAGCTCTTTTCGTTGTCAATAACATTTCCCAAATTTTTCTTGACATTTTTCTTCATATATGATATTATGCGTCATTTTTTGACAAACGGCGAACAAACTGACCATAATCCAAATGAAAGACAAAAGAACCGCAGAAGCACAAAATCTTCTGCGGTCATTTCTCTTAAGCTTGTCGTCGTTAAAGACGTTCACGGAATTATTAAAAATCCCGATTATTTCATGTTAACTTCAGCGCCCTCTGCCTCAAGTTTCGCTTTGATCTCCTCAGCCTCTGCTTTGGAAACACCCTCTTTAAGTGTCTTCGGAGCGTTGTCAACGAGCTCTTTAGCTTCTTTCAGTCCAAGACCTGTGATCTCACGAACTGCTTTGATAACTTTAACTTTGGAAGCTCCTGCAGATACGAGTTCTACGTCAAACTCATCTTTCTCTTCTGCTGCTGCACCACCGTCAGCTGCTGCTGCAACTACAACTCCTGCTGCTGCAGATACACCGAACTCTTCTTCACATGCTTTTACTAATTCATTTAACTCTAATACTGATAACTCTTTGATCGCTTCGATCATTTCAGCTGTTGTCATTTTAGCCATTTTTGATATCCTCCATTTTTTAATTTTCTCTCCCGGAATATTCTTGTAATCTCCGGTTTGGATTTTGTTTCATTTTACATTGCGCCGCACATTCGGCACATTCGTGTTTTATTCTTCTGTTGCCGGAGCCTCTGCTGCTTCCTCAGCCGGAGCTTCTGCTGCAACCTCGCCGTCTTTCTCAGCGATCTGTTTAATAACACGAGCAAAGTTTGTAATTGGTGACTGTAAGCTTCCAAGCAACTTGGAGAGAAGTACCTCTCTTGACGGAATCTTAGCCAGTTCGTTCAATCCGGCTACATCATATACAGTTCCTTCAACTACACCAGCTTTCATCTCAAGTTTGTCTGCTGTCTTCGCAAACTCTGCAAGAATTCTAGCCGGAGCTGTCGCATCTTCCTTGGATACGCAAAGCGCGCTCGGTCCTTCTAAATACTCATCCAAACCTGCGAACTCTGTTCCTTCAAATGCTCTCTTCATCATTGTGTTCTTACATACTTTGTAAGTAACGCCAGCTTCTCTGAGCTTTTTACGAAGCTCTGTATCCTGTGCCACTGTAAGTCCACGGTAGTCAACGATAACTACAGACTGAGCATCTTTGATGTCTTCTGCGATAGCTGCTACGATCGGTTGTTTTAATTCAACTTTTGCCACGTCCCGGTGCACCTCCTTATAGATTTTGAATGACTGCGTCCTGAGACTTCAAAAAACCTCTATGCCAAAAGACACAGAGGTTTACAAATGTTCTTCTTAAAAAGAATTCGTATCTTCCTCGGCAGGCGTTTTCAACCTTATGCCTAACGGCACCTGCTGTCTTCGGCAGTCAATTACTTTTATAAAATATCACTGCCTGATCAAATTGTCAAGCACTTTTTATACTTCTTTATCTAATTATTTCATTCTATCCCGCCTTTTCCCCAAATGCCTTTTTCATATCTCACTTTGTTTTCAGAGTTTTTACAAATTTGATTTCTGGCACAAATTCCCTTGACTTAATCATCGGAAGTACCAAAAGGCACATTTCGGGATTGTGAGCGGTCATCAGCAAAAACTGCCGACAGGAATTACCTGCCGGCAGAACATTCTTTTGATTAGGAACGTTTTTTACGTGATTTCAGAACTACAACACCAGCTCCCGCCGCTGCGCCGAGGCATACGATCCACGGTACTGCATTTGCTGTATCACCTGTCTGAACTGCACCTTCCACCTTATTGTTTTTGTCGTTCTTATCATTTTTATCAGTATTTGATCCCGGTGTAGTCGGAAGCTTCTCAAAACGTGCTTCGATCTTCAGATCTCCTGTGATCGGTGTATTGAAGTCGAACTCTTTGTCTCCAACAAACCATCCGATGAATTTGTAGCCTTCTTTTACCGGATCTGCAGGACGAGTAAGCTTAGAACCATCTTTTACCTTAACCGTTTCTCCATTGATCGTAACTGTCCACTCTTCCGGCTGCGGATCAGGCGTCTCAATCTTTTCGAAACGAGCTTCAATCACAAGATCTCCCTTGATCTCTGTGTCAAAATTAAATTCTTTGCCATCTG
>NZ_JAPJQP010000004.1:63205-79262 GCF_030825015.1 Mediterraneibacter sp.
GGGCTACTTTCTTTCCATCTTCCACTTTGACTTCTGCAATCTTCTCTCCGTCAGCACCTTTGAATGTTACTGTCCACTCTTCCGGCTGCGGATCAGGCGTCTCAATCTTCTCGAAGCGAGCCTCAATCACAAGATCTCCCTTGATCTCTGTGTCAAAATTAAATTCTTTGCCATCTGCGAACCAACCGATGAACTTGTAGCCTTCTTTCACCGGATCGTTTTCAGGACGGGCTACTTTCTTTCCATCTTCCACTTTGACTTCTGCAATCTTCTCTCCGTCAGCGCCTTTGAATGTTACTGTCCATTCTTCCGGCTGCGGCGTCTCGCCTTCTTTCGTAAAGTGAGCAATCAAAGATGTATTCGTCTCTACAGTAAATCTATATTCTGCATCATCAGACACTTTCTGACCGGTTGTCATATCATACCATCCGGCAAAATTGTAGCCATTCTTAGCAGTTGCTTTTACTGCAACTTCCGATCCTTCATTTACATTCTTTGCAGCGCCTTCAACTTTTCCGCCTTCCTGCGTTTCTACAATAATGTTGCATTTCTGCGGAGCCGCAATATCAAACTCAGATACAGCTACCCAGCCATCGTTCGACTGTTTTGCCACAATTTTAATTCCCCATACAGTCTGCGGAGCAAAACGAACTGTCTTCTTAGCCTGATTGTTTGCGAATGTCTGATTTTCTGCAATCGGAACCCATTCACCATCAGCAGAATTTTTAACAAATAAATCCGCTTTTGTTATAATACCGCTCGCTGCATTTGTTCTTGGTGTAAATGAAACCTTATTAATTTCATAGCCTTTATCGAAAGTAATCTCTCCTGTCACACTGTCAAGATTTCCTTTTGTTTTATTCAAATTATCTTTCAGCAGTTTATCTTCTTTATTTCCGCTGTAATCTGAATGCCAGTGTGTTTCCGGTCTTGAGTCAAACGCCATCTCAAATGTTCCTTCATTTCCAACATTTGTATGCGCGGATGTCGCTGTTCCCGTCCATCCTGATTTATCATTCTGGGTTGTCTCCGGCGCTTCTGTAGAAACAACAACATTGTCAATTACTGCTTTAACCGAATTAGTCTTTGAACCAATTCTCTGAATCGGAAGCAGCAATGTCGAAATAGAAATTCCTTCTTTTCTCGGTTTTCCTTCCGGATCAGTCTGTCTGTTGCGATAAACTCCTGTCGCCTCCATTGCCTGTCCATTAACAATCAAATACGTCTTTGTACCTTCTGTTCTGATTGCAAGATGAACTTTCTCACCTACCGGAAGTTTATAATCGAAGTAGTAATCATAAAGTTCTCTTCTGTATCCGAGTCTTCCGTCTTCCATGATACGGATATCATGAACGTAATCACCGTTATCACCTAAATTATCAGCTTCAAACAGAATTTCTCCTGCTTTCGCTTCTTTGTCTAATGTGATATCGAATTCCAGTGTATTGCCTGTAGCAAGTTTATCAATCGGAGTTGCTGCATAACTTTCTCCGCCTGTCAGTTTCAGACTTCCATTTTCAAGCTTTGCACCGCCTGCCAGCTCAAGGTCTCTCTTGTTTGCCGAACTGTCTTTCTTATCATCAAACTGATATTCCATATATTTACCGGATTCATCAGCTGTTGCTTTGTGATATGGATTGCTGTTTGCAGCATCGCCCAACTGATCTATCACTTCTTTTACCTGCGTCCAGTTCTTATCTGCTCCATCGCCCCAGTCCTTACTTGCGATTGCCGGAAGCGCTGATGCAAAGCGATCATAAATATCAATTTCCGAAATTCCATTTGCACGAGTATCGATACTGTCATTCCAGATAGCATATGTTGCTCCAAGCATCTGATCTGATCCCGCCGGAATTGTTGCCTGATCTCCGAATTTATTCGGAACCCAATTTGTATATAAATGATTCGAATTGAGATAGTCTCCATAATATCCCGCTGCCGGAACAATATAATTCGACTCAAGTGTATTGATCAACTCGTAACCTTTCTCATACATATCCTGTGGATTGGCATAACCTGTGTTCCAAATATTAAGCTGTACGCCTTCTCTTCTTACCGGATATGCTCCCGGCTGATTCTCAAGCATATTGGAAAGGCTTCCCCACATACGAACCGTATATCCTTTTTCCTGAATATATTTGATCATATCATCAGAGAACTTTCTGAAACAGTTTTTCTCACCATAATACTCATCTGTTCCGATATGTACCGTCATGCTCTTATCAAACATATCTTCATTCAGATATTCATCCCATACGCTCTGAACGAAAGCCAAAGACTCCGCGTATTTTGCATCTGAAAGATCGAACTGCTCGCCCGCTCTCTTTGAAGCATTTCCCTGAAGCATCAGGTCAGGACGAACTTTTGTAAATGCTCCTGAATGTCCCGGTGTATCAAACTCCGGAATAATATCAATTCCCATCGCGCGGCAATTAAGGATAAACTGTCTGAACTCTGCTTTCGTATAATGCATATCTTCATTTGTCAGATCCGCTTTATTCTTCCCGCCATTGCCGTCTTTCTTAATGTCAGACTCCAAACGGAAACCTGTGTATGCTTTTTCTCTCGCTTCTTCTGTTGTTGCGAAATCTTCATAGAAGATAAGGTTATCATTCAAATGAATATGGAGAGCATTCATCTTATAATAAGCCATTTCCTTCGCAACGTCTTCTAAAGTTTCCATAGAAACCGGTTTACGCGCAACGTCAAGCATAAATCCGCGAACTTCATACTTCGGATAATCTCTTGTTGTTCCTTTCGGAAGTTTTCCCTCGTTCAATTCTGCAATCTGAAGAATAGAACGTGTTGCCCAATAAGCGCCTGTCTGGTGAGCCGCAGTAATCTTTACATGCGCATCAGAGTCCATAACATAGCCTTCTTCTCCAAGACCATTATCACTCGTATCAAGTGTAAAGTAGATGTCTCCTGCTGCCGGAGTACTTCCTGTTTCAACAGTCATCTTCTTACCGAGTTCCGCTTCATAATCTGCCGCCAAAGCATCTGCCGCAGCTTTGAGATCACCTGCATTCGGATCAACAAGGATCTTGCCGCTGATTGTCACATCACCTTTTGTTTCTCCGCCGTACCACTCAGCCAGCTCCGGAACAACCGCCGGTTTTGCATTAGCACCATTTTCTTTATGTTTTCCCGGAATTGTGATTGTATGTTCTACAGTAGCTTCTGCATAATTCTTCTGCTCTGTTCCCTCTG
This sequence comes from Mediterraneibacter sp., assembly GCF_030825015.1. Taxonomy (NCBI): domain Bacteria; kingdom Bacillati; phylum Bacillota; class Clostridia; order Lachnospirales; family Lachnospiraceae; genus Mediterraneibacter; species Mediterraneibacter sp. The sequence goes on from NZ_JAPJQP010000004.1 coordinate 66,416, forward strand.
CTGCAACAGATTCTGCCGTCTTCGTCACCTTATAAATACCTTTAATCTGTGTATCTGTAAGCGGCTGATAGATCTTTCCGTCTCTTCCGACGATCTGCTCATAATCAGCAAGGAACTCTACTTTTACTCCCTCCGGAGTATCCCATGTTAATTGTGTCTTATCTGCATTAAACTTAGGAGCTGCGATTGAATTCGCAAGAGCCTGCAAAGTCTCATCTTCCGGCACTTCCGGATCCGGAGTTGCTTCCGGTTTTACAGCGTACGCACCGAATTCTGCCACAGAAACATTATACCAGTTCGGCACAGCCTCGCCATAGCTCTTCACATTCAAACGGATTTCTTTTGCCCATACCGCATCTTTTAAAGAAATAATTTCCTCTGTAGATGTAATCTGCTGTGTATTTTCATAAACCTGCTTAAATTCTCCAGTTGAGCTGTCTTTTACTTCAATCGTATACTCTTTAATATTTGTCTTTTCCCAGTTAATCTTAAAGTACTGAACTCTCTGCGTAACAGGAAGAGTCACAGTCAAAATACGATCAGCCGCTCCCTTACCTTCATTGTCAGGATTTGTCGCCCAGCGGGTTGTCAGATCGCCATCGATTGCTTTACCCCCCGCCTGAGTATTACCCTCTGTCGGCTCAAAGTCATTAGCTTCTGCCGTTCCTTCCAGACAATAGTTTTCATCAGGAAGAACCTTATCCGGTATTTCGTCTGCATAAACCTGAAAATCATAAAGAGAAACAGACTGCCAGCTCACACTGTCATCCAATGCATCCGGTGTATATCCGTCTATATACAGACGAACATACCTTGCTTCTTTCTGCTCGTCCAAACGGATATTTTCATTAATCCCCGAAATCTTGTCACCGGCCTTTTTCTCATAAACGGTTGTCCATTTAGATTCGTCGTTGTCTTCTCCGGTATCAGAGATCTGAATTTTATAACTTGTAATATTTCTGCGCTCCCACGCAATAACAAATGACCTGAATGATTTCTTCGCACCGAGATCAACTTTCAGCCACTGCGCTTTTTGATCTGAATGCGTATTTGTCGCCCAGCGCGACTGCGGTTTTGGTGCTTCTCGGTTTACCACACCGTCAACTGCTTTTGCAGCAGAATAAACATCCGTTTCTTCTTCACTTGCAGTCGCTGTTTTGTTAAGCGCAAGATTTTCAATTTCTCCTGCCGCCTCAACACTCAGAGGTGCAAGCGGAGCTGCCAATCCAAAGATCATTACTCCGGCAAGCGCTCCCGCGCCGGCGCGCGTTAACTTTTTCATTTTCCTTCCCATTTTCTACCTCTCTGCTTTCTTGATTTTTGACGAGCTTAATTACACTCTTCTTGTCATTATATAATTTTCACATATAAAACACAACTCTTTTCATTTTTCATATTATTTTCATCACTTTTCACTAATTAATAATTCCATTTTTCGCTTTCAAACTATCCTTATTAGAAATAATATACAAATTTGATTCTTACAACACTCACCGGAAGTACCAAAAGACGCATTCCGGCTAGTGTAAGCGCTCGCCAAGGTCCCGGGCAATCCCGGACTTCGACTCGTTGTCATTGCAAAAACTGCCGACAGGAATTACCTGCCGGCAGAAAAATCTGTGTTTTACTGTTTTTTATTTTTCCTGTTTTGCGGAACAATTATTTTTCATTTTCCCAAAACATTCTTTTAATTAGGAACGTTTTTTACGTGATTTCAGAACTACAACACCAGCTCCCGCCGCTGCGCCGAGGCATACGATCCACGGTACTGCATTTGCTGTATCACCTGTCTGAACTGCACCTTCCACCTTATTGTTTTTGTCGTTCTTATCATTTTTATCAGTATTTGATCCCGGTGTAGTCGGAAGCTTCTCAAAACGTGCTTCGATCTTCAGATCTCCTGTGATCGGTGTATTGAAGTCGAACTCTTTGTCTCCAACAAACCATCCGATGAATTTGTAGCCTTCTTTTACCGGATCTGCAGGACGAGTAAGCTTAGAACCATCTTCTACAGTAACTTCTTTTCCATCAATGATTACTGTATGATAATCTTTTGACTCTTCCATCTTCTTATATACAGCTTCAACTGTTGTATCTTTTGTCGGCACAAATGTATATGGTGTTCCAAGAACTCCTGCATCTTTTCCATCTACTTTCCAGCCTTGGAAAATGTATCCGTCATTCGCTTTCGCTGTTACAGTTACTTCTCCTTTATCGTTCATCTCGCTGACTGTGATTGTACCGTTCTCACTCTCTACCGCTGTAACTTTATACTGTGTAAAGCGTGATTCAACGTTCAGATCAGCTGTAATCGGTTGCGTGAAATCTACAGCCGTATCTGTTCCAACGAGATAAAATCCTGCAAACGCATGCCCTGCTTTAGACGGTTCTTCTACTTTCAGAGTCTCTCCATCTTTTACTTTATGTGCTGTTCCATCGATCGTTACTGTCCACTCTTTTGGCTGCGGTATCTCTCCTTCTTTCGTAAAGTGAGCGATTAACGATGTATTCAGCTCTACAGGGAATGTGTATTCTGCATCATCAGAAACTTTCTCTTCTGTAAGGATATCATACCATCCTGCAAACTCATAATCTTTATTCGGAGTTGCTTTTACAGTAACATCTGCATGCTGCATTACTTTTCCGTCTTTTGCACTGCTTTCAACTTTTCCACCTGTTTGAGCTGCAACATAGACTGTCATTTCTTTTACTTTTTCGTTGTCAATATCAAACTCAGATACAGCTACCCATCCATCGTTAGATGCTTTCGCAACAAATTTCACAAACTGGACTTCCTGCTCATCAAAATAGATCGTCTTCTTGGATGCATCAGCAGCAAACTCTTTGTCTTCTGCAACCTTCACCCACTCGTCGCTTTCATTTGCCTTCACATACAAATCAGCTTTTGTTACCTGCCCGCTTGCCGTTCCCTGTCTCGGTGTAAAGGAGAACTGATTGATCGTATATTTCTGACCGAGATTGATCTCTCCGCCGATTTGATCAAAACTTCCCTGCGGTTTCAGTTGATCTGTTGCACCCTGCCAGTTTGAATGCCAAATCGTATTCGTTTTTCCATCGAACGCATATTTAAAAAGACCCTCTGTTTGATTATAAGTCGTCTCTGTATCAACAGCTACTTTCGTCCACGCTGATTTATTGTACTCATCTTTTGATGAAATCGGATCTGCCGTCTTCACTTCTACGTTGTCGATCGTACCGACAATCGAATTCGTTTTTGATCCGATGCGTTGGATCGGAAGAAGAAGCGTTGCATTTTTAATGCCCTGTTTTCTAACCGTATTATCCGTCTGTCTGTTGATATAAATTCCTGTTGCCGGATATTCTTTTTCATCTACGATCAATACCGTCTTCAGAGTATCTGTCACGATCTCCATATGAACTTTCTCGCCAACCGGAAGTTTATAATCGAAGTAGTAATCATAAAGTTCTCTTCTGAATCCGACTCTTCCGTCATCCATGATGCGGATATCATGCACATAATCTTCTCCGCCCGGTGTATCTGCTTCAAACAGAATCTGTCCTGCTCTTGCTTCTTCGGTTAATGTAACATCAAATGACAACGTGTTTCCAACTGCCAGCTTATCAATCGGAGTTGTTGCATAACTCTCTCCGCCTTTTAACTTCAGCGCGCCGTCGATATCTGCATTTTTTGTCTCTCCGAGATCTCTGTTACTTTCGGAAGCATCTTCTTTATTATCGAAACCGTAAGACATATATTTACCGTCTTTGTCTGCTGTTTCTTCAAAGTACGGATTGCTTCCCGGAGCATCTCCAAGATCTTCCGTCTTCTTAGTAAGGTCTGCAAAAGTAAGATCTTCGCCTTCGCCCCAGCCTTTGCTTGCAAGAACCGGAAGCGCATCCTCAAAACGCTCAAAGTTATCAACTTCCGAAATACCCTGTGCCGCTGTGTCGATATTGTCATTCCAGATTGCAAACGTACTTCCGAGCATCTGATCAGATCCTGCCGGAATGATTGTTCCGCCCATGTTATTCGGAATCCAGCTTGTGTAAAGGCTTTCTGTATTCAGGTAATCCCCATATCCGCCTTTGCCGCCGCTTCCATTCGGAACCATGTAAAGAGTGCCGTCCAATGTATTAATAAGATCAAATCCATCGTTATACATCTGCTTCGGATTCGAATATCCTGTATTCCACACATTCAACTGTACATTATCACTTGTTACCGGAACTGTTCCGTCTCCGTCAAGCTGAGTCAAACTTCCCCACATGCGAACAGTACGATCTTTGCTTTGAATAAATTTAATCATATCATCGGAGAAATGACGGAACGCATTCTCTTCACCATAGTATTCATCTGTTCCAATATGTACTGTCATGCTGTCATCAAACATATTGTCTGTCAAGTATTCATCCCATACGCCCTGCACAAATTTAAGGCTCTTACTGTACTGGCTGTCCGGTGATGTTACATCTCCACTTAAATCAAACTGTTCTCCTGCTCTGTTTGCAACTCCACTTACTACTTTATTCTGCGGAAGCATCAGATCCGGACGAACCTTTGTAAATGCTCCCGAATGTCCCGGAGCATCGATTTCCGGTACAATGCTTACGCCCTGTGCCTCAGACTCCTCGATAAAGTTCTTGAAAGCTTCCTTCGTATAGAACAAATCTTCATTTGTCAGATCTTTCTTGTTTTCTCCGCCCTCTTTAATGCTGGATTCAAGACGGAAACCTGTATATGCTCTCTCACGGGCAACTTCTGCGTTTGTAAAACTTTCATAGAAGATCAGGTTATCATTCAAATGAACTTGGAAATCATTCATCTTATAGTATGCCATTGCATCCACAAAATCTTCCAGAGAATCAAGAGACGCCGGTTTACGGGCCACATCCAAACTAAAGCTTCTAACTTTAAACTTCGGATAATCTTTCGTAATACCTTTCGGAATCTCACCATTGTTCAATTTCACAATCTGGAGAATGGAACGTGTTGACCAATAAGCGCCCTGCGCCTGCTCTGCCTTCACATTTACCTTATCATCCATCTCCATGATATAGCCTTCTTCGCCAAGTCCGTTTTTATCATCTTTTGCAAAAACGATATCTCCTGCATCTTCGCCGCTGTCAACGACCTGAAGATCAACACCGTACTCTGCTTTGTAATCTTCTGCAAGAGCTTCTGCAGCCGCTTTAAATGCCGCGTCTTTGTAAACGATCTTTGTGCCTTCACCGATCTTAACAGTTCCGGCTTCTGTTCCGCCGTACCACTCTGCCAGTTCCGGAATTACGACCGGTTTCGCATTCGTTCCTGCATTGTCATATTTACCCGGAATTGTAACTGTGTGCTCTGTTGCTCCTTCTGCCGTCTCATTGCCTTTTGTTACTTTATAAATTCCTTTCACTTTCGTCTGCGTAAGAGGCTGATAGATCTTGCCGTCTCTTCCGACGATCTGCTCATAATCTGCAAGGAATTCTACTGTAACGCCTTCCGGCACTTCCTGCCATTCTAATCCGGTTTTATCAGCTTTTACGGTCGGAGCTGCCAGTTTGTCCGCGATCTGTTTTGCCGTTGCATTCCCGTCAATAACATCTGACTCCGGCTTAACGGCATATGCGCTGAACTCTGCTACGGAAACATTGTACCAGCTTCCTGTCGCCGCTCCGTACTCCGTTACGTTCAGTTTCAGTTCTTTCGCCCATACAGGAGTTTCTAACTCGATAATCTGCTCAGCTTTCGTAACCTGCTCGTTGTTTGTATGGACAACTTTAAATTCGCCGCCTTCTTTCTCTGCCGCTTCAATCGTATATTTCTTCGGAGTCGGTACTCCGCTTGCCGGCATTTCCCAGTTAATTTTAACGTACTGCACCCACTGCGCCGCCGGAAGCTTCACTGTCAGAGTACGCGCTGTCGTTCCTTTTCCATCACTTTCTGTTGCCCAGCGCGTTGTCAAATCTCCGTCAATCGCTTTTGCCGGACCTTGTTTCCCCGGCTCAGATGACGTTTCCTCAAAGTTACTTGCCTCGGCAGTTCCTTCTAAGCAGTAGTTCTCATCCGGAAGAACTGTATCAGGAATCTCGTTTGCATAAATCTGGAAGTCATACAGGGAAACGGATTTCCAGTTCGTCTGATCGTCTGCCGCGTTCGCCGTATATCCGTCAATATACAAACGTACATACCGCGCTGTCTTTGCTTCCGGCAAATGAATATTTTCATTTATGTTGGAAATGTGGCTATTCCCTGTCTTTGTGTAAACATCTTCCCAGGAATTGTCTTCACCTGTCTCAGAGATCTGGATCTTATATCCTGTAATGTTTCTTCTCTCCCATGCAAGGACAAAAGACTGAAATGTTTTTTCCTCTTTCAAATCAATCTTAAGCCACTTCGCATCTGCATCTCCGCCTGTATTCGTTGCCCAGCGGGATTGATCTTGCTTTCCTGCGGTTCTGTTGACAATACCGTCGACAGCTTTATCTGCACCATAATAATTTGTCTCACTGTCGCTTGCCGTCGCTGTTGAACCAATCGCCAAATTGACCAATTCGTCTGCCGCCTCAACGCTCAGAGGTGCAAGCGGAGCTGCCAATCCGAAGACCATTACTCCGGCAAGCGCTCCCGCGCCGACGCGGGTTAACTTTTTCATGTTCCTTCCCATTTTCTACCTCTCTGCTTTCTTAGAAATTTTTAACGAGAGAAAACACGTTTTTCGCACTTCTCTCGTTATTACTACTGATAAACTCTCAATGATAAACGCTCAACGAAGAGTTTATATCCTCGTTTAGTCAGAGTCGATACAAAAAGACACAACTTCCCGATAATGACTCTTTTATTATTATAATTTTTTTCCTCACAAAACTCAACATTTTTTATCTAGCACACGATTTTTTGTGATTTTTAACAATAACCCCTTTCTTTTTCACACAGAAAAAAGGCTTTTAAAGGGCTTTTTCTTTTAAAAAATTGTCAATTTTACTATTCGCGCATTCCGGGATTGTAAGCGGTCGCCATACAGCAAACGAGGCAGCACATGCTAAGATGTACTGCCTCGTTCGTATATTGCTTTAATTATGCAAGTTTCATCGGGTTTACCTTCACTCCAGGTCCCATTGTAGATGTAAGCGTAATGCTCTTCAAATACTGACCTTTAACTGCTGCAGGTCTTACCTTATTGATTGCATCGATAAGCGTCTGGAAGTTGTCCGCTAACTGTTCCTCAGTAAAGGATGCTTTACCGATCGGAACATGGATAATGTTTGTTTTGTCAAGTCTGTACTCGATTTTACCGGCTTTGATATCGTTGATCGCTTTTGTTACATCCATCGTAACTGTTCCGGCTTTCGGGTTCGGCATAAGACCTTTCGGTCCAAGTACACGTCCGAGACGTCCTACAACACCCATCATATCCGGTGTAGCTACAACTACGTCAAAATCAAGCCATCCTTCATTCTGGATCTTCGGAATAAGCTCGTCTCCACCTACAAAGTCAGCTCCTGCTGCTTTTGCTTCCTCTGCTTTTGCATCTTTTGCAAATACAAGAATACGAACTTTTTTACCTGTTCCGTGCGGAAGAACTACAGCGCCACGGATCTGCTGATCTGCATGACGTCCGTCACAACCTGTTCTGATGTGAGCTTCGATTGTCTCGTCAAACTTTGCTGTTGCTGCTTTTTTCACTAATGCTACCGCTTCTTCTTTTTCGTAGAGGTTTCCTCTCTCGATCAGTTTTGCAGCTTCGATATATTTCTTTCCTCGTTTCATTTTACAATAACCTCCTTGTGGTATTTGCGGGAACGTGCCCCTCCCACTTCTTTCAAATCACTTGATGTTTGTTTCAATGCATCACGGATGTCTGCGTTCTGCCGTTCAAAACCGATTCATCCTCATCGCGCTTTGACCGTACAGACGAAACTCTGTGCCTACTCTTCTACTACTACACCCATAGAACGGCATGTTCCTGCTACCATGCTCATAGCAGATTCAACTGTTGCCGCATTAAGATCCGGCATTTTCAGTTCCGCGATCTCCTGAAGCTGAGCTTTTGTGATCGTCGCAACTTTATTTTTGTTCGGTACGCCTGATCCAGACTGGATCTTGCAAGCTTTTTTAATCAAAACTGCTGCCGGCGGTGTCTTTGTAACGAAGCTGAAACTTCTGTCATTGTATACTGTGATGACAACCGGAATGATCAGATCTCCCTGATCTGCTGTTCTTGCGTTGAACTGTTTTGTAAATTCAACGATATTAACACCGTGCTGTCCAAGAGCCGGACCAACCGGCGGTGCCGGAGTTGCCTTGCCGGCAGGAATCTGCAATTTGATATAACCTTCTACTTTTTTTGCCATTTCAATTACCTCCTTGTGGTATTGTCGGGGTCAAACCCCTCCCACTTACTTTTAATCCATTTTTTTCACTTCTGAAAAACTAAGTTCAACCGGTGTATCACGGCCGAACAGCTCAACATTGATCGACAAGCTCTTTTTCTGTTCGTTCATGCTCTGCACAGTTCCCACCGTGCCTTCCCATGCACCGCTGAGTACGACAACCATATCGCCGACTCCAAAGTTCACGATAACATTGTCTCTCTGAATACCGAGATTTTCCATCTCATGTTCCTCAAGCGGAACCGGTTTTGATCCCGGTCCGACAAACCCTGTCACTCCGCGGGTATTTCTGACTACATACCATGTATCGTCATTCATAACCATATGGATCATCACATACCCCGGAAACATCTTGCGCTGAACCGCTTTCTGAACACCGTTTCTCAATTCTGTCGCTTCTTCCATCGGAACGCGGACTTCAAGAATCTGATCTTCCAAATGACGGTTCTCAATCGCCTTATCAATATTCGCTTTTACTTTGTTTTCATACCCTGAATAAGTATGAACTACATACCATTTTGCTTCTGACATAAAATCACCTTTCTGCTGCGGTCAACTATTTTATCAATAAGTCAATCCCGTATTTCAAGATCACATCGATCACTGCGATCAATGCTCCGAGAATTACGGAAACAGCAACAACTGCCGTGGTCTGTCTTGCAAGTGTTTTCTTATCCGGCCAAATAACCTTTTTAAATTCTGCCTGAAGTCCTTTGAACCAGCTTTTTTTCTGAGTCTTTTCTGTTTCACTCATAATTCCACTTCCCTCCGACGACTACTTCGTTTCTTTGTGCAGTGTGTGTGATTTGCAGAATCTGCAGTATTTTTTCGTTTCCATACGATCCGGATGAGCTTTCTTATCCTTCGTCATGTTGTAGTTACGGTTTTTACATTCCGTACACTCCAGTGTAATTCTTGTGCGCACAACTTCCACCTCCGCTTTAATTATTCACTACTTGTTACTGACGGCTGCGACCCCGTCAAAATTTAGGCATAAAAAAAAGACCTACTTCCATTCGCCGTAGTATTGTACCACGGAAAATGGTAGTAAGTCAAGATATTTATTAGATTCCTAGTGCAAGTGTTCTTCAAATGCCGTTATTTATTTCTTTTCACTATTTTTTTCATTGCTGTCAATCAGACATTTATTGCCCTGCATGATCTGAGCCACGTTTCAATTCAAGTCTTTTATACACATTCTCGCGGAACAAAGTGTAGACAACAGACACCAGTGGAATAAAGATCAGCATTCCCACAACTCCCATCAGACTGCCGCCGATCGTCACCGCCGCAAGTACCCAAATGGATGGAAGTCCCACAGAATTTCCAACCACTTTCGGATAAATGAGATTCCCCTCAATCTGCTGAAGCACGAGGAATAAAATCACGAAGAACAGCGCCTGCAGCGGATTGACCATTAAAATAAGAAAGGCTCCCACTACACAGCCGATAAACGCACCGAAAATCGGTATCAGAGCTGTAAACGCCACAAGGACACCGACAAGAAGCGCATATGGCATATTTAAAACGCTCATTACTACAAAAAACATTGATCCGAGAATAAGAGCCTCAAGGCATTGACCTGCCAAAAAGTTAGAAAACGTTTTCGCCGTCAGCGTACATACTTTCAGGAATCTGTTTTCCCACTTTTCCTTCAAAAATGCATGCATCACTTTTTTCACCTGAACACACAATTTCTCTTTTTGAAGCAGAATATAGCAGGCAAATACAAAAGCAATCACAAATGTAGTCACGCCATTCACAATAGATCCAATCGCATATACCGTAGAATTCAAGACACTTCCCGCTCCATTTCGGAAAAAGCCGATCGCACCATCCAGCAGTTTGTCCAAGTCTACATTCAGATTGTCGAGCCACGCCCGGATCTCACTGTTATTCGTGAACAGCTCCTCCAAAAAGCGTTGCGCCTCGGGAACAAACGCCTGTATTGTTTTTCCGAGAGAAAGCACCGTCTGCGCCAATTCCGGAATGACCACAAACATTACAAGCACGACAACACCGATCAGAACTGTGATTGTAAGCACGAGACTCAACGGACGGGCAAGCCGTTTTGCCAGCTTTTTTTCTTTCATCCGTTTATTTCCAAACAACTTTTCTTCAAAAAAGCTCATCGGCACATTCAGTACAAAGGCAATTCCCCCTCCGATCAGGAATGGCATTATAATACCGAACGCAAAACCGATCCACTCAAACAGCAGTTTATAATTCCAAAGGGCTATGAGAAGAATGATCGTAAATACGATCAATTCTCTCATTTTTTTCATGTTTTCTTTATTTAAATCCATATATTTTCTATTCCTGATTTCTATTTTTTCTTTGCGAAATTATAATGCGCTTCCATAATTCAAATCAAGAGATCGTAATATCGGCTTTTTGTTCCTTACTCTGTCAATCCCTGCTCTTCAATCACTTTCACAACACTGTCTACATATTTTTCACAAATCTCATCAGTTGCCGCTTCCACCATTACGCGGATTACCGGCTCTGTACCACTCTCACGGACAAGGATTCTTCCATCGCTTCCGAGTTCTTCCGCTACTTTCTGTACAGCTTCCTGAACCGCAGGATTTTCTCTTGCCGTCTTCTTGTCTGTTACACGAACATTTTTCAAAAGCTGCGGATAGATCTTCACTTCACTTGCAAGCGTTCCAAGAGACTGTTTTTTCTCAAGGATCACTTCCATGATCAAAAGTGACGTAAGGATTCCGTCGCCTGTTCTTGCATGTTTGCTGAAAATGATATGACCGGACTGTTCTCCTCCAAGAACGAAACCATTTTTCAGCATATTTTCATACACATATTTATCTCCTACCGCAGTCTGCTCATATTTCATACCGATCTTATCACAAGCTTTGTACAAACCTAAATTTGACATTACTGTTGTGACGATTGTATTTCCTTCAAGGCGTCCTTGCTCCATGAGATATTTTCCACATATATAGAGAATTAAATCGCCGTCTACAACATTGCCGTTCTCATCAACTGCAATACATCTGTCAGCATCACCGTCATACGCGAATCCGACATCCAGTTTTTTCTCTTTTACAAACTCCTGAAGAACATGGATATGGGTTGATCCGCAGTCTGTATTAATGTTCGTTCCATCCGGCTCGTTATTGATCACATACGTCTTTGCGCCAAGTGCATCAAACACGCTCTTCGCAATCGCAGAAGAACTTCCGTTTGAGCAGTCCAGTCCAACTCTTATATCTTTGAATGAACGAGTTGCAACCGAAATCAAATGTCCGATATACCGATTTCTTCCAGCCGCATAATCAATCGTGCGTCCGATCTTTTCTTTTGTTGCCAGCGGAAGCTCTTCGATCTCCCCGTCGATATAAGCCTCGATCTTCTCTTCTACTTCTGCTTCCAATTTGTGTCCTGCACTGTTGATTACTTTAATTCCATTATCGTAGAACGGATTGTGGCTTGCAGAAATCATAATACCACAGTCGAAATCTTCTGTTCTCACTACATAAGAAACACTCGGTGTTGTTGTAACATGAAGGAGATATGCATCCGCACCCGAAGCTGTCAATCCTGCCGCAAGCGCATACTCGAACATGTAACTGCTTCTTCTCGTATCTTTTCCGATTACGATTCTCGCTTTGTGATCCTGTCCGAAATACCATCCAAGATAACGTCCTACTTTAAATGCATGTTCTACTGTCAACACAACATTTGCTTCACCGCGAAATCCATCCGTTCCAAAATATTTTCCCATAATTATTATCCTCTTTGCTCTTTTATAATATTTATGCTGCAAAAGAATCTTCTACCCTCTTTTGTGACATAACCTCATTATATTACCATTACAAAAAAGTTACAAGTATTTCTTATATGTTACATTTCTCATTTTTTTGTGCATTTTTACGCATTTTTCATCGTTTATGAACAATTATTACAAGGATCGTCCAAACCATCCTCTTTCTGCTTTTTTCCAAATTTTTCTCTGTTTTTATTTCCCCGTCTTTTACTATGCCCTATATGTATTCCCAAATGTATGACAATCAAAATAACCAGCAGAAGCGCGGATACTTTATGTCCCACCGACATATAGACGACTCCGCTCAAGGTAACAAAAAGCATATCCAGCACAAGCAGCACATTTATTGCCGCGCATCGCAGCCGCTTCCCTTTCTGTACTCCTTTTCGCATGTTCCGCCACCAGGATAGATTCGCAAGATTATGCAGCACAAACAAAACAAGAAATGTAATTCCTAATACGATGTGCATTCCCTTTCCAGTCATCCTCTCTGACATCAATAAAAGCAGCAAAACTACCATTAAAATGTCAATTATCAATTTACAGCGCTTTTTCATCTTTGTCTTCCTTTCCTTTACAGTATGGTTAGTCATGGCTAACTATATCATACTTCAAAGATGTTTTCCACTCTTTTTTCATTTTTTAGTGCAAGCGCTTACTTCGATTTCGCTTCGCTTCATCTCACTGCCGCGCGTTGTC
>NZ_JAPJQP010000004.1:79362-132555 GCF_030825015.1 Mediterraneibacter sp.
CTTCCCATTCATCCGCACAAGCGCTTAGTTCGATTTCGCTTCGCTTCATCTCACTGCCGCGCGTTGTCCTTCCCATTCATCCGCACAAGCGCTTAGTTCGATTTCGCTTCGCTTCATCTCACTACCGTGCGTCGCCCGGTATATACAAAAAAAGGATTCGATATGAGTAAACTCATATCGAATCCTTTTTTTGTATATGTCGCGCTTGTGCTAAACGCTTACATTCCTGCCTGTGCTGCTACTTCTGCTGCGAAATCGTCAACTTTTTTCTCGAGTCCTTCTCCAGTCTCGAAGCGAACGAATTTCTTAACTGTTACGTTAGCATTGTTTTCTTTTGCTACTTTATCAACATATTTTGCAACTGTAAGATCGCTGTCCTGAACGTATACCTGATCAAGAAGGCAGATTTCTTTCATCTCTTTATTAAGACGTCCGATAATCATCTTCTCAATGATGTTTTCCGGTTTCTCCGGGTTCTCTTTCTTAGCCTGAGCAAGAAGGATCTCTTTCTCATGCTCCATATATTCCTGAGAAACTTCGTCACGGGATACATATTTCGGAGACATCGCTGCAACCTGCATTGCTACGTTCTTAAGGCAAGCTTTGATGTCATCGTTTACAACGTCTGTATCAGCAACTACGAGAACTCCGATACGTCCGCCGCCGTGAATGTAAGATACAACGCATCCGTTGTCAGCAGCAACTTTCTCAAATCTTCTGATGTTAAGATTTTCTCCGATTACTGCGATTTTCTCTACAAGTGCATCTTTTACAGTCTTTGTTGTGTCTGCTGCCCAAGCTTCTGCCATGAATGCATCCATATCTGCTGCTTCAGAATCAACGATCTGATTTACAACTGCTTCAACAAATCCCTGGAACTCATCGTTCTTTGCAACGAAGTCTGTCTCAGAGTTTACTTCTACGATTGCTGCTTTGTTATCTTTTACAACTGTTTTAACAATACCTTCTGCTGCGATTCTTCCAGCTTTTTTCTCAGCTTTTGCCTGTCCGTTCTTTCTGAGGAATTCTACTGCAGCATCCATATCTCCGTTTGTTTCAGAGAGAGCTTTCTTGCAGTCCATCATTCCTGCTCCGGTCATTTCTCTTAATTCTTTTACCATTCCTGCTGTGATTGCCATGATAATTTCCTCCATTATCTTTTCAATATTATTTTTTGCCTGAATGAAGCAAAAAGCTTCAACCTATTTCCAGGCTGAAGCTTTCGTTTTCTTACTCTTCAACAGCCTCTTCAGCTTCTTCTGCTGTCTCTGCTTCGTAGTATTCTTCGTCTGTTGCTCCCTGATTTGCTTCGATCACAGCGTCAGCCATCTTAGAAACGATCAGCTTAACAGCTCTGATAGCATCATCGTTACCCGGGATTACATAATCCAGCTCTTCCGGATCGCAGTTTGTATCACAGATACCGATCAACGGAATTCCGAGTGTATGTGCTTCCTGTACGCAGATTCTTTCTTTTTTCGGATCTACGATGAAGATTGCATCCGGCAGTCCCTTCATATCTTTGATTCCGCCGAGATTCTTCTCAAGTTTTGCCCACTCTTTTTTCAGCTCGATAACTTCTTTCTTCGGAAGTACATCGAATGTTCCGTCTTCTGACATTGTCTCGATCTCTTTGAGACGTTTGATACGGCTCTGGATCGTCTTGAAGTTTGTGAGCATACCGCCCAGCCATCTCTCATTTACATAATACATTCCGCAGCGCTCAGCCTCTGTCTTGATTGCATCCTGAGCCTGTTTCTTTGTTCCTACGAAAAGGATTGTGCCGCCTTCTGCCGCGATGTCAGAAACGGCTTTGTATGCATCGTCAACCATTCCTACAGATTTCTGAAGGTCGATGATATAAATACCATTTCTCTCTGTGTAGATGTACGGAGCCATTTTCGGGTTCCATCTTCTTGTCTGATGTCCGAAATGAACACCTGCTTCTAAAAGCTGTTTCATTGAAATAACGCCCATGTTTCTTTCCTCCAACTGGTTTTTTACTTCCGCATGTTTTGTTTTCCTCCGAAACCGTCCGGATTTTCCGGCTTAGGCACCGACGGAGATAACCGCATGCGTGTTTTTTTGCAACATTCGTAGTATATCATAGAAGATTTTTCTTTGCAAGGAATTCTTCCATAACTTTTTCTGTCTCTTGAATACTTTTTCCCGACTCCTTCGGGCGCGCAATTACAAGAAGCTTTGCTCCCGCTTTTTTTGCCGCTTTTTCCTTTTCTTCAAACCCTCCCGCACCGCCGGATTCTTTCGTCACGAAGTATGCTGCGTTTACATGCTGAAGCGCCGCTAAATTCATTTCTTCCGAATACGGACCCTGCATTGCAATCAGATGTTTTCCTTCAAAGCCCAAACGAACCGCTTGTGCAACTGCTTCCTGTGTGGAAAGAACTCTCGCATAACACCGTTCCCCGTAATCTTTGATCTGTGTATAGAAAGAAAGTTCCTTGCTTCCTGTGGAGATAAATATATTGCCGTCTGTATGTTTTAAATATTCCACCGCTTCTTTCACAGAGGAAAAGGTCTCTGTACCTTGTACGTTTATCTCTTGTTCGTCAGGAAATACCGCTTCTCTTTCATCTTCCCGAAGACAGCGAACATATCCGATCTGTTCTTCTTTACAGGCGGTGCGGATATTTTCTGTAACCTGCCTTGCAAACGGATGCGTCGCGTCTATTGCAAGTCCTACATGATTTTCTCTGATAAATGTGCGCATCTGCTCCTTATCCATCCGTTTTGGAATTACCTGCAGTTCCCCTGTCTCTCCCAAAACGGTTTTTCCGTATTCTGTCGCGGTACTGACATAGCCCTTCATCTTCCTTTGCGCCGCAAATCGGGTGAGAAGCCTGCCCTCCGTCGTTCCTGCAAAAATCCATATCTTTTCTTTTTTCATCTGCTTCTTTCCCTCTGCTTTCTTTTATTTTTTATTTACTGCCAAAAATTTTTACGCTATAATCCGATGTAGTGCGCAAATACTGACTGATGTATTTGCAGAAACTTTGTGGAGGTATGACTATGATCAAATTAATCGCAAGCGACTTAGACGGCACTCTGCTTCAAAACGAAGCGCAGGAACTGACTCCCCGGGCAATCGAACTGATACGGAAACTGACGCAAAAAGGCGTTCATTTTGCCGTTGCAAGCGGGCGTCAGTATGCGAACGAGCGGCTTCTGTTTCACGAAATCAAAGACCAGATCTCCTATATTGCAGAAAACGGCTCTCTTTGCATTCATCAGGGAAAAGTAATCTCCCGCGGACTGATCGAAGATGATCTGGCTTACCGCATCCTCCGGGAATTAAAAAAAGAACCGGGATTCGAAATCGTCATATCACGTGAAGACACATGTCTGATCGAAAACAATAATCCCAAGTTCGTAAACCATATTGTAAATGTCATGCACAATACGACCGAAGTCGTCGATGATATCTTAACTGTCAAAGGCCCTTTTCTGAAGATTGCATTTGCAAACATGACTTCCCGCAACACAACCGATTGCCTGAAGAAACTTCAGGAAAAGTTTTCATCCGAGATCAAAGTTGTCACTTCCGGAAACATTTGGATCGACTTCATCGTTCCCGGCTGCAACAAAGGCAGCGCGCTTCGCAATCTGATGAATCTTTTCGACGTAAAACCGGAAGAATGCGTTGCTTTCGGCGATCAGTACAATGATGTAGAAATGCTTGAAACAGCCGGCATCGGATACGCCATGTCAAACGCAGCTCCCGGCATTGCCGGACACGCCGAATACGTCACAGATTCCGTGGAAGAAGTTTTGGAAGATATTTTGGCAGGACTGGATAATTGAACCGTAAACACAGATAAACTATCTATGATATTTTAAATTCCACGACCGCGTAAGGCTTTTCGTTCTTATCACAAAGACGGACAAGCACGCGGTCTTTTTCCTGCGCTGTTTTCGGGAAAATCATATCCCCAAGCACAGCCGACCGTTTATAATCAACCCTTACCTGTCTGACACTCATATCGCGCGGAAGTGTTTCTAACGCCATCTGAACATATTGGCAATTATTTACATGCTCGTTTGTGTCGATATGATACTTTCTCACAGGGAAAGACGGCTTTTCTTCATACTGTTTCGGCTCTTCAATCTTCCGATCCTCATAAGGCATCTCCAACGGCTCCTCCGATCCGTAAGCCCGCGCCTGTTCATCCGAAACACGAACCGGTCGTCCTTTTTCAACATCCATATAAACCCATATCGAATTGGCACACGCGATCTGTCTGCCGTTTCCATCTTTCATATAAAAATTACGATTACCGAACATCCCTTTAAAGCCTGACGCAAATGTTCCTACCGTAATCTTTTCGCATAATTTTGGATATCTTTCTACGATCACTTGCCAATATGCAAGTATCCACGCTTTTTTCTCGTTTTTTAACACTTCCATCCCATATCCGATTTCCTCGGACTGAAACGTACTGCAATCTTGAAAATAATTAATAAGCGCCGGAAGTGTCATCGTACCTCTATGGTCGATCTCACTATATCTTACCTTACTTTCGAACTCATATTGATGTGTTCTTTCCATTTCCCGTTCCTTCTTCCTTTTGTTCTTCCTTTTATCCTTCTTTTTACTCTTCTTTATTACTCTTTTATTCTTTCTGCCTTTTGAACTTTCTTTTATTTTTTCTTTCGATCTTTCTCTTATTCCCGTTTTTACTTACACTTCCGCCTTCGCCACAAATTCATAATCAACGGTAATCACACATTCGTATCTATGGTCCACCTGTTTCAGGCGTTCCATCATCAACAACGGAAGTTCATTTCTTCTATCCTCATCATAATCGATCGGAATCACCATATCAAACACAAGATTGATCTGCCTTGTTCCATGAACAATTCGAAAATCGTGCAAACTGCATGCCGGATCAAGTTCCTTCAATATCTGTTCCGCCACTCTTCGTATTTGAAGTACTTTTTCATCTTTCATTTCTACCGGATCCATGTGAATTACGAGGAAGAGTCCAAGCGTCTGTTTTGCATCTCTTTCAATCCGGTCAATGATCTCATGCGACCGCTCAATATCTACATCGTTCGGAACCTCTGCATGAATCGACGCCATGCTCCTGCCCGGACCATAATTATGAACGATCAGATCATGTGTTCCTTCAATTCCGTCATATTTTTCCACAAATGCCTTTATCTGATCGTACACCTGAGGATCGATCGCCTCGCCGATCAGTGGTTCTAACGTATCTTTCGCAATTCCGACGCCTGCCCACATTACGACAAGTGCAACTCCGATTCCGACTACGCCGTCAATATTCCAGCCTGTGATCCTAAATACAATCAAAGAAAGGATCGTCGCTCCGGTTGTGATAACATCCCCCATAGAATCTGCAAATACCGCCATCATCACTTTCGAATTGATCCGCTCACCGAGCCGTTTATTAAACAGTCCCAGCCATAACTTTACTCCGATCGATAAGATCAATATGATCACGGAAATCATTTGGAAATTCAGTTTTTCAGGCGACTGTATTTTCCCGATCGAATCTTTTAAAAATGTAAATCCCACTTCTAAAATGATAAATGATACAACAAGCGCCGCTATGTATTCAATCCGTCCATGTCCAAACGGATGATCTCTGTCCGCCGGTTTCTCCGCCATTTTCACACCAATAAAACTGATGATCGATGAACCCGCATCGGATAAGTTGTTAAATGCATCTGCCATGACCGACACACTGTGTGCGATCAGTCCGACTGTAAACTTTACTGCAAATAAAAAGACATTGCAGAAGATACCTACGATACTCGCCAGCACTCCGTATGCCGTTCTCACAGATATCTTCTCTACGTCCTCATAATCTTTGATAAAATGTTTGATTAAAAATTGTGTCATTTTACTTCTCTTTCCAAAAATACCAGCTTATCTTAAAATCTGTCCCCGCCGTAATTTCTGAATACTCCTCTTCTGTCAAAACATGCTTCAATTTCTCTTTCCCTTCATCAGGAAGAACCGCATTGGTCGTATCAAGAAAGCAAAGACCCGGATAAAGAACACACCACCAATTCTGTCCTTTTGCCGAACCGATCTCGATCCGAAGCGCCTCATAATTACCTGCCGGAAATGTCACATCCCCGTATGTTTTATCCGGAAACCAACAAGTTGTCACTGCCGCACTAACAGGATAATCATAAGATTCCTCAGCGACACACTGCCGGCTTACGCCCTCAATTTCGTCAATATGCTCTCGAATCCACATCACTGTTTCTTCTTCCGTCATCTCCTTCTCATCAGGAAGGCTGACTTCCAAAAATTCCAATACCCGATCGCGCACTTTCAATTTTAATGCCTGATCTTCCTCGCTGTCGCCGTTTGCCAGAACGTGAAATCGAAGCACCTCTTCGGACAGACGACGCTGCAATAAACTCTGCGCCTTCGCATCCATCCTGTAAACTACTGCTGTCAGAGCAACTGCCACAGCCAATGCAAATAAAACTGCCGCTGCCGCACAGAATCGTCTCTGCCAACGGATCTGCCTCTGAGCAATCCCGCCTTCGCCCCCTTCGTATGCCTCTTGCCTGCCGAACTGTTTTTTGCGTTTTATTCTGTCCATATGTATTCCCTCCGTCTGATTCTTTTCTGATCACGTACAAAGAGTATGGACATTTCATTTCCTTTTATACATCATAAACAATTCTTTTATAAATTCAAGTGATTTTTTCCGGCTTCTCAATTTTTTCAGCTTCTCGGCTTTTCTGTTTCTTCTCTTCTTTGCTTTTCTATTCTTCTTTGCTGCGCAGCGTTCCCACTACAGTATCTACCTGATTATTGATATGCTGCCCTGTAATATTTGTTGCCATTCCCTTATCATGCCCTTCGATTGCCTGCATGATCGCCTCATGTTCTGCGATCAGTTGGGGATAACATTCTTTCTTCTTCAAATATTCGATCCGATATCGATACATCTGCTCACGGAGATTATTCAGAAGCTGGATCAGTCTTTCATTATCCGTCGCCTGAAAAATCACATCATGAAACGCTTCGTCCGCCTGAGCGATTCTTGTGATGTCATCACTGTCAAGCATCTCCTCAAAACGGGCAGCCGCTGTATGCAGTTCTTGTATTTCCTCTTTCTTAATACGGTCACATGCAAGCTGTACGGCAAGTTCTTCCAACGCACATCGCACTTCCAACACATCGCGCAGATTTTTTTCTGTAATCTCCGCCACTTCCGCACCTTTACGCGGGATCATAAGCACAAGACCTTCTAATTCCAATTTTCGGATCGCTTCGCGGATGGGCGTTCTGCTCACCCCCAGTTTGTTTGCAAGCTGAATCTCCATCAGCCGCTCTCCCGGCTTTAGTTCTCCTCTTAAAATTGCCCTTCTAAGCGTGTTGAATACAACGTCTCTTAACGGAAGATATTCATTCATCGTCACTTCAAAATCTATCGGCATCTTATCTCCTCCTTACTCCATGGATACTCGTCACATACACTTGTCCCGCCAGTGACTTTTCTCTGATACGTCTTTGGGCTTCCTTCGCCGCAGTTCTGTTTTCAAACAGTCCGAACACAGTCGGACCGCTTCCGCTCATCATTGCATTCAACGCTTTGCACGCCTTCATTTCCTGCTTGATCTCTTCAATGACCGGATGCATTGGGATTGTCACATCTTCCAAAACATTTCCCATGCAGGAGGCGATCTTTTTCAGATCTCCTTTTTCCAGCCCTTCCATAATCCCGTCAATATCAGGATGTTCCGTAATCTCTTTCGCATCCAGCGCTTCATATACCGCTTTTGTAGAAACGCTGATCGGAGGCTTTGCAATCAGAACCGTACATCTTGGCATCGGCGGAAGTTCTCTTAGTTCCTCACCGATCCCCTCTGCGAGAACCGTCCCCCTCATAATACAGTAAGGTACGTCTGCCCCGAGCCGTACGCCTCTTGCCATCAGTTCTTCTCTTGATAACCCAAGCCGAAACAGCCGATTCATGCCAAAGAGAACTGCAGCCGCATTAGAACTGCCGCCTGCCAGTCCGGCAGCAACCGGAATATGTTTCTCCAACGTAATTCTTACGCCTCCTTCCAGAGAAAACTCTTCCATCAGCATCTTCGCGGCTTTATATGCAATATTTCCGTCTCCGGTCGGAAGGAATCTCAGATTCGACATAATCTCGATCCCTTCCTTCCTCTTTTTCTCAATCTTTACATCATCATGAAGGTAGATTGACTGCATTACCATCCTTACGTCATGATATCCGTTTTCTCTTCTTCCAAGCACATCCAATCCAAGATTGATCTTTGCCAGTGATTTCAATTCAATCCCATTCATCTTCCGTCCTCCCACTCTGTTTTCTCTCCGACTCTCACGTTCCGTCTTCTATTTCCCTCTATTTTTTTACAGCGGTGCATCTATTTGTATCTTGTATACATTATGCTTACAGTATACTCATATTCTCTTTAAAAATCAATAATTTATCCCCTGCTTTCACATTTTCACTTTCCATGGAATTGACTTCCATAATCCCGGAAACTGTTGTCATATATTTCTTCGCCAGACTCCACAGATCCTCGCCTTCCTGCACGATATGCCCGACAATTCCCGGACGTTTTGCCGAGGCATCCACATCAAACGGACGATCCGAAACTGTTGTGATCATCCCTGCCGAAATCATTTTCTTCAGAAAAATATCAAATGTCAACACCGCCTTCACCTCAACCGCTTCACTCCCTGCCAAAGTCACCGCAAGCTGCTCCACACGATAGGATGGACTCGCACTGACATTTTCCGGAAGATTCGGATATTCCACAAGATAAGAAAACGGAATCATCCCTGTCCAGCTTCCGTAAGGCTGCTCGTCATCCGCTCTTAGATAAAGAAAAGAAACGTGAAGAATTCCTTCAATCTGTATCCCTTCTTCTGTGTATCTTTCTCCTTCTGCCTGAATACTGCCCTCGCTGTGGATGATCTGCAGCACATCTTCTTTTAACTCCGGAAGAGTCAGCCGCTCCGCAATCTTGCATTTCGCCTGATTATGCATGAGCAATTCTTCATAGACGCCTTCTTTTCTGTCAAGCACGCACTCTCTGTCAAGCGAATACATATCTTTTAATATGTCTGTTTCTGTCTCGGAATAAACGTTCATTTTCAAGGAAAGTGTCGCCTCGATCCCGAGTACCCTCATTTCCCCGTCCTCATCCTGACGGATATCAACAATCGGATCTTCCAGATTCTGACGGATCTGACAGATCATATCTTCTTCCATACCTTCACATAAAATCCTGCCTTCATAAGGCACACTCTGCCCGATCCATTCCACCTTTTCTTCCGGTGACAAATACATACAGAACACTTCCGCCTCACCCCGCAGAAAGAGTTCATCCTGTCCCGGTCGGATTTCGGCTTTTCTTCCGCTCACATCAAAAAATAAAATCTGCCCTATGCTTTCTTTCGTTCCCGGCAGCACAATTTCTTCTTTTATACGGTATGTATCTTTTTTTGAAATTTTCAATTCTGATAAACTCATCTTCTGCCATTTTTTGTATACCGGAAAATCACTTTCTACATCTGTCGTCAGTTCTTCATCCCGCATCCGCTCCCTTCCAAGCTCAAGCTCTGCCGTTACCCGTAGAGTTAATTTTCTCGAATGGACAACCGATACGGAAAACTCTGTCCTTTCATTTCGGATGAAAAAGGTTTCTCCGCCGTCATTTTCTGCATAAATCATTTCTTCAAACGGGATCTTCCCTTCTAAAACCGAAAGTTTCACTTCTCCCTGCGTCATATAAAGGATCTTGAAATATGCTTTTCCCGTTACTTTCACATAGTTTTCTACCGGACGTACATCTTCTGTCCTAAGCTGTGCGCTGCTGTATACGACACGCTGAACGTCTTCTTTTTGCTCCGGCACATTATAATCTTCGTCCAAATAAAACCGGTCAAAAACGGTTTTTCCTTCCTCTGTGTAATGAACTGTTTTTTTCGTCAACTCCATAAAACTCCTCCTCAATCAAACAAAACCTCTTTTTCAACATATTCTGTTTGTACGACCACATATGGATATGTGGCGATTTCTTTTTTCTGTTCTCCTTTTTTCGGACCGATCAAAGTTGTCTTGATGCAGACAGCCGTCTCTGTCTCGCAAAGTTCATTCACTTCCACGCTGTATCCTGTCGTAGGCTGCATTCCATAGCCTTGTGCAATATAAAGCTTCCCCTGGTCGGCATAAGTAATCTGAAACGGTTGTTCCTTCTCTTCCCCAAGCATTTTCTCCAGTGTCGGAGGAATATCCTCTTTCTCGATCACTTCGAATTTCATATCCTGTAGCTTCGCTGTCTTCTCCTGTGATGAAACGCAGCCGGCCAACATCACGACAAGGGCTGCCATGACAGGCACGATCCGTCTCATCGCCTTTCTCCGAAGCTCTGCTGCCTGCATCTTCCATTTTCTTTCCTTCTTAGCATCTCCTTGATCCATCCCAGCTGAACCTCTGCATTTTTCCATACAAACATATGCGTTTTATGCTGATCTTATTCCTTACTCTCCTGCTTATTTTTAAGCTTTAAGACGAATACGTTCCCCCTTCTCCCGGAAACATAATGTTCCTTTTATAACTCTTGTGTTTTCTAAGGCACCGCTGTATAATTACCGTTGTATTGCAAAATTAAGAAGAAAATGAGGTTTTTTTATGTTTCGTTTTATCTGTATTGTAATTTTTCTTATATTATTTCTTATCCTTACAATTCCGATCCTCATCGTTGAGTGGATCATCGGGAAATTTGCGCCAAATGCCCGTGATATAAGCTCTTTGCGCATCGTACAATGGGGATTCAAAGTTATTTTGAAAATAACGGGAGTAAAAACCACGGTCATCGGCGAAGAAAACATTCCTGACGAAGCCGTTCTTTTTGTTGGAAATCACCGAAGCTACTTTGACATTCTCCTGACATACAGCCGCTGCAAACGGCTCACCGGATATGTGGCGAAAAAGGAAATGGAAAAATATCTGACACTGACAACATGGATGCGACGTCTGTACTGTCTGTTCCTTGACCGCTCTGATCCGAAACAAGGGCTGAAAACGATCCTGACTGCCATTGATTATATTAAGCGGGGCATCTCAATCTGTATCTTTCCTGAAGGAACACGCAATACAGGAGAAGAGCTTTCTCTCCTTCCTTTTAAAGACGGGGCTTTTAAGATCGCTACAAAAACAGGCTGCCC
This sequence comes from Mediterraneibacter sp., assembly GCF_030825015.1. NCBI lineage: Bacteria > Bacillati > Bacillota > Clostridia > Lachnospirales > Lachnospiraceae > Mediterraneibacter > Mediterraneibacter sp. The sequence goes on from NZ_JAPJQP010000004.1 coordinate 90,578, forward strand.
GATCATTCCGGTCTGTATGAATAATACAGCAGAAATTTTCGAAAATCATTTTCCGAAGATCCGAAAAACTCATGTTGTGATCGAATATGGAAAACCGATCTACCCGGATCAGCTTGACAAGGAAACAAAGCGCCATATCGGAAATCATGTAGAATCAATCATCAAAGAGACGATTCAGAAAAATGCAGAATTATATTTTTAAATTTTAACAAAACAAAAAAAGAAAGCAGCGCCGCTTTCGCACAGACTCTTTGATCTGTCGAGCAGAACTGCTTTCTTTTTATTTTACGCATTATAAACTCTGATCTGCTATATATTTACATGCCGCAAGCGCCGCTACCGCGCCGTCTGCCGCAGCCGTTGTAAGCTGTCTTACTTCTTTTGTACGGCAGTCTCCGGCTGCAAATATTCCCGAATGAGACGTCTGACAGTCTTCTGACGCAAGGATAAAGCCGCTGTCGTCTAATGTCACCACATCCTCAAACAGTTCATTTTTCGGAATCTGACCAACCGCAACAAACACGCCATCCACACGAAGTTCAAAATCTTCTCCTGTCTTTTTATCATTCAAGATCAGTTTTTCCACCATAGACTCCCCTACGATCTCTTTCACCGTCGTACTGAGGATAAACTCTACGTTTTCCTTTTCTTCCAGACGTTTCACTCCGCTGTTTTCACCTCGGAATTCATCCCTTCTATGGATTAAATATACTTTACTGCAATAATTGGAAAGAAATTCTGCATCCTGAAACGCCGTATTCCCGCCGCCGACTACAGCGACCTCTTTCCCTCTGAAAAACATTCCATCGCAAGTCGCACAGTAGGAAACACCCGCCCCTGTCAGCCGTTCTTCATTCGGTGCTCCGAGATGTCTGTGCGTTACTCCTGTCGCCAAAATAATACTCTTGCACGGATATTCTTTTTCCGGTGTGACGATCACTTTTACTTCTCCTTCATCACGGATTCCCGTCACCTGCGCCATCTGTGTCTCTGCGCCAAGTTTCATCGCCTGATCAAGCAGATTCATAGAAAATTCACTTCCGCTCACACTTGCGATCCCCGGATAATTTTCCACGTTCGGGGAAGAAGTGATCTGCCCTCCAAATGTTCCTCCTTCTATAATAACTGTTCTTTTTCCGGCTCTCTGACCGTAGATTGCCGCTGTCATTCCGGCGGTCCCTCCGCCGATGATTCCGATATCATACATAGTTTTCATCTCCTTTTTTATTTCACTAAATCACCTGTTCGCTTCTTTTATTGAGCAAAGATCGGTTTTGCTTTTTTTATCTGCTGTATACTTCCAAAACTAAAATATTGCGGCATGTTATTACATATTTCTCGATTTATCAGCGCATACTTTCATCGCTTCGATCACCGCGCTTCTAAGACCTCTTTCTTCCAGCACGCGGACAGCCTCGATCGTTGTTCCTGCCGGAGAACATACCATATCTTTTAATTCTCCCGGATGTTTGCCTGTATCGAGCACCATTTTTGCACTTCCGTACACTGCCTGCGCAGCAAACTCATACGCCTGCTTTCTCGGCATTCCTTCCGACACAGCGGCGTCTGCCATCGCTTCAATAAACAGAAATACATATGCCGGAGCGCTTCCGCTTACGGCAACAACCGCATCGATCATATTTTCCGCCACAATCTCTACTTTTCCGAAAGAGCGCAAGATCTTCAACGCATATTCTTTTTCTTCTTCTGTCACCGCATCATTTGCACATGCGGCTGTCATCCCTTCTCCGACAAGCGCCGGCGTATTCGGCATTGCGCGAACGATCTTAACATTTTTTCCAAACTGTTCTTCCAGCCACTTAAGTGTCTTGCCCGGAGCGATCGTAATAATCAGCTGCTCTTCGCTTATACAGTCCTTGATCTCCTTGATCGTCTCCGCATAATACTGCGGCTTCACAGAGAGAACGAGAACTTCTGATTCTGACGCCGCCTTCTTATTATCCTCTGTCACGTTAATTCCGTATGCTGCACGGACTCTTTCTCTGCCTTCCTTTGAGATGTCTGCGCCAATGATCTCTTCCGGCTGAAAGATCTCGTTTCGGATAATACCTCCCATAATCGCTCCTGCCATATTTCCTGTTCCGATAAACCCTAATTTCATTATTTTTCTCCTTTTCCTTGTTTTTATTTACCCGTATGTTTTATTCGAGATTTTCTTCATTTTGTCATATTTTCTCGATGTTTCGTTTCACTCATTTTTTCAATACTTCACTGTAAATTCCCGCTCTTCCTCTAATGGAATTTCTTCCGTATCCATCCATTGAATATCGATGAAACGCCCTTGATTCAAGCCGACAAGCAGTTTATTGATCAGCGCTTCTCTTCCCTGAACTTCCATTGTCACAGTTTGATCCCAGTCGTTGCGAACCCAGCCTGTCAATTCCAAAGACTGCGCGAGATATTTTGCCGTATAACGAAATCCGACGCCTTGAACACGCCCGTGAAAAACGATCCGTTTTCTGATCTCTGCCATATTACCGCCTCCTCAATTTCTGAAAATATATGCTTCAATCATAGAAATGAATTTACGAACCCTTTTCTATTATACTCTAGTTTTATATTAAACCAATAAAAACTTTTTGACAGTGACTATATCACAATAAATAGTCATTATTCATTTATTTCTGTCGAAACAAAAACAAGGTTGACATTTTCAAAATGCCAACCTTGTTTTTGCACTAAAATCCTCTTCTCCAGTCATGCTTTTCTTGATGTTCATTGACGGTTTCTCCACTCTTCTAAAGCCTCCAGCATTCCTTTTTTCACAGCTTTTGAAATTACACAAAACAAAATATATGACACTATCCCAAAACCAATAAAAAAAATAGCTGAATTCACAATAAAAAGATCCATTTTATCCTCCTCGTTCGATCTTTTGATAATCTTCTGCTCGAACCACAGTTGGAACAGCTAACACAATAATAAGTGTTAATGTTAAAAACAGTCGGACTTTTTTCAATATTTTCTCCTTAATCCGTTCCTTAACACACTTTTTAACTTTATAATATCACAGAAAACGCAAAAATCATATTATAGAAACCGCACTAAAAACGCACAAACACCTTATACATAATATATAAAAAAAATATGGGAATCTCCAAATTTTTCGTGTCATTTTTCCATCTTTATGCTATACTCAAACACAAGACATACGTTCTGACTGCAAAGGAATTACACCCCTGAGCAAAAAGGCGCATATACGGAATATCAGAGGGCAGTTCCCTCTTTCTTTGCATATCCGCGCGCCTTTTTCAGGCGCGTTTTTTTGCAATAGTGACGAGTCAAAGTCCGGGATTGCCCGAAACCTTGACGATCGCTTGCAATCCCGGAATGTACCTTTTGGCACTTCCGATGATTCTGCGTATATCCGCATATTTACACCGTATGTTTTAACACAAACATTTTCAATAAGGAGACAAACTATGGACACTCGAATCGCCCTTATCGGCGTCATTCTCGAAACCCGCGAATCCGTCGATGAACTAAATCATCTTTTAAGCGACTACGGGGAATATGTAATCGGAAGAATGGGACTGCCGTACAAAGAAAAAGGAATTCACATCATCAGTATCGCCATAGACGCCCCGAACAATATTATCAGCGCCCTTTCCGGCAAACTCGGAATGCTTCCCGGCGTCAGCACGAAGACGATCTACGGCAAAGCAACGTAACTTATTTGTAAGAGGACATGACTATGACCAAAAAAAACGATACAAAACAACTGATCGACAAGTTGGATGAAACCCATGCTCTTTCCAGAGACGAATGGATCTGCCTCATCCGGGACAGAACAGCTGACGATGCAGATTATTTATTTGAACGGGCGCAGAAAGTCCGCATCCGTCATTACGGGCGCGACGTATACATTCGCGGACTGATCGAATTTACAAATTATTGTAAAAACGACTGCTTCTACTGCGGAATCCGAAAAAGTAACAAAAATGCCGAGCGTTACCGCCTGACAAAAGAACAGATCCTCTCCTGCTGTGAACTGGGATATTCTCTCGGCTTTCGGACGTTCGTTCTGCAGGGAGGCGAAGACGGCTCTTTCACAGACGATCGGCTGACCGATCTTGTTTCTTCTATACGAATGCGGTGGAATGACTGCGCGATTACACTCTCAGTCGGAGAACGTTCTTATGAAAGCTATAGACAGCTTTATGATGCCGGAGCGAACCGATTCCTTCTCAGGCACGAAACATATGATGACACGCATTACAGAAAGCTTCATCCATCCGGCTTAAGCGCCGCCCAAAGGAAACAATGTCTTTGGGATCTGAAAGAGATCGGCTATCAGGTCGGCACCGGATTTATGGTCGGATCGCCTTATCAGACTTTTGAAAATCTGGCGGACGATATGCTGTTTTTAAAAGAACTCAATCCGCAAATGGTCGGGATCGGCCCTTTCATCCCTCATCATGATACCCCATTTGCAGACCAAAAAGCTGGAAGCGCCGACTTGACGCTGTTTCTGCTCGGACTGATCCGTCTGCTTCTGCCGAAAGTCCTTCTCCCCGCCACAACTGCTCTTGGCACAGTTGATTCCGACGGACGTGAAAAAGGAATCCTTGCCGGAGCAAACGTGATCATGCCGAACCTTTCTCCGCCGCAGGTAAGAGAAAAATATCTGCTTTACGACAATAAGCTCTGCACCGGTGACGAAGCCGCCGAAAGCCTTCGTTCTTTAACGCAGAGAATGCAGAAGATCGGATATGAGATCCAAGTTTCCAGAGGAGATTCTCTGAACGTATAAAAACGCGTTAACCTAAAATATATTACAAGATGAAAAATCTGACAAAATAAACAATAAAGGAGACTGAATTATGTACGATGTAAATTCAAAACATGCAGATGATTTTATCAACCATGAAGAAATTCTCGAAACGCTCGCCTATGCGGACGAGAATAAAGATAACATGGAACTGATCGACGCGATCATTGAAAAAGCAAAAAAGCGAAAAGGGCTGACACATCGGGAAGCATCGGTTCTTCTCGCCTGTTCGGACGAAGAAAAAAACAAGGAGATCTATAAGCTTGCAGAGCAGATCAAAAAAGATTTCTACGGAAACAGAATCGTAATGTTTGCTCCTCTCTATCTGTCAAATTATTGCGTCAACGGCTGTACTTACTGCCCGTACCATGCAAAAAACAAACATATTATGAGGAAGCAGCTCTCTCAGGAAGAGATCCGAAAAGAAGTCATCGCACTTCAGGACATGGGACATAAACGGCTCGCTTTAGAAGCAGGAGAAGATCCTGTCCGCAATACAATGGACTATTACTTAGAATCCATCAAAACAATTTACAGCATCAAACATAAAAACGGCGCGATCCGCCGCGTCAATATTAATATTGCGGCTACGACAGTCGATAATTACCGCCTGCTCAAAGAAGCCGGCATCGGAACGTACATCTTGTTTCAGGAAACATACCATAAAGAAAGCTATCTTGAACTGCATCCGACCGGACCAAAACACGACTACAACTATCACACCGAAGCGATGGATCGCGCCATGGAAGGCGGCATAGACGACGTCGGTCTGGGTGTTCTCTTCGGACTGGACAAATACCGCTATGAATTTGCCGGGCTTCTCATGCATGCCGAGCATCTGGAAGCGGCGTTCGGAGTCGGGCCGCACACGATCAGCGTTCCTCGTCTGAAACATGCCGATGACATCGATCCCGATCAGTTTGACAACGGAATCGACGATGATACTTTTGCCAAAATCGTTGCCTGCATCCGAATCGCCGTTCCATATACAGGAATGATCATCTCCACCCGCGAAAACCAAAAAACAAGAGAGCGTGTCCTGCATCTTGGAATCTCCCAGATCAGCGGCGGATCACGGACAAGCGTCGGCGGCTACTGCGAACCGGAGCCGGAAGATGCCAAATCCGAGCAGTTTGACGTCAGCGACACCCGCACGCTCGACGAAGTTGTCCGCTGGCTTATGGAAATGGATTACATCCCAAGCTTCTGCACCGCATGTTACCGCGAAGGAAGAACCGGCGACCGTTTCATGTCTCTTTGTAAAAGCGGGCAGATCCAAAACTGCTGTCATCCGAACGCTCTCATGACACTGAAGGAATATTTGATGGATTACGCTTCTCCTGAAACAAAAGCGATCGGCGATAAGCTGATCGACAGAGAGGTTCTCAATGTTCCGAATGAAAAAGCGCGCGCTGTCGTTTTAGAAAACCTGAAACTGATCGAACAGGATAACCGAAGAGATTTCCGTTTTTAATACAGCGAACAATAAGCGCCTTCTATATTCACTAACCAGACTTATTTTCTGACAAAATTCTTACAAATCTAATTTTAAAAACTTTTTAAAAACAATCCTTGCCGGACTGACTGATTCAGTCCGGCAAACCCTATCAAACCCTATACACCTATCTTTTCTTGTGATATAATGAGCGTTGGCAGACGGAAGCCGCGGCAGGAAACCGCTTTCGCTTCCTTTGCAAATTTACATACAGACGAAGCTGTATCGTTTCGTCTTATGCATGGCAATGAAAAGAGGGAATAACCATGAGTGCACAAAATCTCACCCTGCTGACAGATCTTTACGAACTGACAATGATGCAGGGATATTTTGAATCACAGGCAAACGAAACGGTCATTTTCGACGTATTTTTCCGCGAAAACCCAAACAAAGGCGGATACTCTGTCATGGCCGGTTTAGAGCAGGTGATCGAATATATTAAAAACTTGAATTTTTCTTATGAAGACGTAGATTATCTGCGGGGACTCGGACTGTTCAGCGAAGACTTCCTGCACTATTTAAGCGGATTTCACTTCAGCGGCGATATTTACGCCATTCCCGAAGGCAGCGTCATCTTTCCGCGGGAACCGCTTGTGAAAGTGATCGCCCCGATCATGGAAGCGCAGTTGGTGGAAACCGCGATCTTAAACATCATCAATCACCAGTCTCTGATCGCAACAAAAGCTTCCCGCGTCGTCCATGCGGCACAGGGAAACGGCGTGATGGAGTTCGGACTGCGCCGCGCGCAAGGACCTGACGCAGGACTTTATGGCGCAAGAGCCGCCATGATCGGAGGATGTGTCGGAACGTCCAATGTCCTTGCGGGAAAAATGTTTGACGTTCCGGTTCTCGGGACACATGCCCACAGCTGGATCATGAGCTTCCCGGACGAATATACAGCGTTTAAAGAATACGCCAGACTGTATCCTGACGCCTGCACACTTCTCGTAGATACATACGATACATTGAAGTCAGGCGTTCCGAATGCGATCCGCGTATTTCAGGAAATGAAAGATGCAGGAATTCACCCGAAAAGTTACGGTATCCGTCTTGATTCCGGCGACCTTGCCTACCTTTCCAAAAAGGCACGGAAAATGCTTGATGAAGCCGGATTCCCTGACGCAGTTATCGCCGCGTCTAATGATCTGGATGAATTTTTGATCAACGACCTGAAAATTCAGGGAGCGGCTATCACTTCCTGGGGTGTCGGCACGAATCTGATCACATCGAAAGACTGCCCGTCGTTCGGAGGCGTTTACAAGCTTGCCGCCATCCAGAACAAAGACGGAGCATTTGTTCCGAAGATCAAGATTTCCGAAAATATCGAAAAGATCACAAATCCTGGAAACAAAACAATCTACCGCATTTATGAGAAAGAAACAGGAAAGATCCGCGCCGATCTGATCTGTTTCGCGGACGAAACTTACGATACGTCCGAAGATCTGCTTCTTTTCGATCCGAATTCCACATGGAAAAAAACACGGCTTGAAGGCGGCACATATACAATGAAAGAAATTTTGAAACCGATCTTTATCCGCGGGGAATGCAAATACACTTCCCCTTCTGTAAAAGAGATCGCCGCTTTCTGCGCACAAGAGAAGAACACGCTGTGGGATGAAACCAAACGACTCTTCAACCCGCATAAAGTATATGTAGACCTTTCACAGAAGCTTTACGATACAAAAACCGAACTGTTGAATAACGTAAACCGATAGGAACATATTTATCTCAGATCAATACTTAATATGAATGTTCCGTACTATAATGAAACAAATCGAATATCTGGAATTAAAGGAGTATAAACAATTATGAAAATCATCGTACTCGCCGGAGGACTAAGCACCGAAAGAGACGTTTCTCTTGCTTCCGCTGCCGGCATCTGCCGCACATTAATCGAAAAAGGGCATGACGCATTTCTTCTCGACGTATTCTTAGGACTGGAACACGCTCCCGAGCGTCTGGAAGATGTATTTACCCTTCCGGGACACGGTCTTGAGATTGCAAAAAACATCAGCGCCACAGAACCTGACCTTGCTGCTGTAAAAGCATCCCGCCCTGACCAGTCCGACTGTTTCTTAGGACCAAACGTCATCGAATTATGCCGTCTGGCAGATATTACATTTCTCGGACTTCACGGCGGCGAAGGAGAAAACGGAAAGCTTCAGGCTACCTTTGATCTGCTCGGCATCCGCTACACAGGTCCTGATTCTCTCGGATGCGCCGTTGCTATGGACAAAGGATTGACAAAACAAGTCTTTCTTCAGGCAGGCATCGACACCCCGGCAGGCGTTACACTTCACAAGACAGCAAAAGACCGCTCTCTTGCTTCAACAGGTCTTTCTCTTCCTGTCGTTGTAAAACCATGTTCCGGCGGTTCCAGCATCGGAGTATACATTGTCAGCACAGAAGAAGAATACGCAGAAGCTTTGGAAAAATCCTTTTTCTATGAAGATGAAGTCGTTGTGGAAGAATATATCAAAGGCCGTGAATTTGCATGCGGCGTAATCGACAACGAGGCTCTTCCTCCGATAGAGATCATCCCGAAAACAGGCTTTTTCGACTACGCAAATAAATATCAGGCTGACGCGACTTTAGAAGTATGCCCTGCGGATATTCCTAATGAAACAGCTTCACGGATGATGGAGCTTACTGTAAAAGCATTTCGCGCATTGAAACTCAACGTATACAGCCGCGCTGATTTTCTTCTCGATGAAAAAGGAAATCTTTACTGTTTGGAAATGAACACACTTCCGGGCATGACCGCTGCCAGTCTGCTTCCGAAAGAAGCGAAAGCGGCAGGGATCGAATACGGCGATCTGTGCGAACTGATCATCAAAAAATCATTAGAAGCGCGTTATTAATATTTGATCCGAAACATCGTGTTGTAACTTTTAGAAAAACACTCTGTTTCAATAAATCATCAGAAAGATGTTGTTAAGAAAGGCAGGAGCTATCTTATGAAACATATGTCATTACAGGAGATCGCCGCAGCCTGCGGCGGTACATACTACGGCAGTTCTGAATCTCTTTCCCGCGAAGTAGAAAGCGTCGTCATCGACAGCCGGAAAGCAGAAAAAGACAGTCTGTTTATCGCGATTAGAGGAGCTCGCGTTGACGGACATACATTTATCCCTAAAGTAATGGAACAAGGAGCGCTCTGCGCTGTTTCCGAGGAAGATCTCGGAGATGTTCCCTACTCCTATATTAAAGTGGCGTCATGCGAACAGGCTTTAAAAGACATTGCCGAACATTACCGCCGTTCCCTTGATATCAAAGTCGTAGGCATTTCGGGAAGTGTCGGAAAAACAAGTACAAAAGAGATGATCGCATCTGTCCTCTCGCAAAAATATTCGGTTCTGAAAACAGAAGGTAACTTTAATAACGAAATCGGACTTCCTCTTACTGTTTTTAATCTCCGTGAAGAACATGAGATTGCAGTTCTTGAAATGGGAATCAGCGGCTTCGGTGAAATGACACGCCTTGCAAAAGTCGCGCGCCCGGACATCTGCGTCCTCACTAATATCGGCGTTGCCCATATGGAAAATTTAGGATCTAGAGACGGGATTCTAAAAGCAAAGACAGAGATGTTCGCGTATATGAATGAAAACGGAACGATCATCTTAAACGGAGACGATGACAAACTGCGCGGATATGTTCCTGAAAACGGAATTACCCCTGTATACTTCGGACTTGACGATCGCTGCAGCTTCCACGCAGGAAATGTTTCCGGCAAAGGCTTAAACGGAACTGACGCACAGTTTTTCACACCAAAATCTTCTTTTACGGCACATATCAACATCCCGGGCGCTCATATGGTATATAACGCGCTCGCAGCAGCCGCGGTCGGATACGCACTCGGCATGACGGACAGCGAGATCCGCGCAGGAATCGAAGCAAATGTTCCGATCGCAGGACGCAACAATCTGATCCGTGCACCTCACTTTACGATCATTGACGATTGTTATAATGCAAACCCTGCTTCTATGAAGGCTTCTCTCGATGTCCTTGCCTTTGCAGACACGCGCAAAACCGCAATCCTCGGAGATATGTTTGAGCTCGGGGAAAACGAAAAACAGATGCATCGCGAAGTCGGTATCCACGCCGTCCAAAAAGGGATTGATGTTCTGATCTGTATCGGCAGTTTAATGAAGTCGGCGGCAGAGGGAGCGCTGGAATACATGAAAGAACACACAGGCGAAACGCATACCGAAAAATCCCTGTCATCTTCCGAACCTTTTACGACTCAGATCTGTTATTTTGACACAAAAGCTGATTTTCTTCGCGAAGCGAAAGACCTTTTAAAAGAAGGCGACACTATACTTGTAAAAGCTTCCCACGGAATGGAGTTTCCGGAAATCGTTGAACTTCTGCAAAAATAATAATTTATTTTGATAAAACATAGGAGAAGGATTATGAAATATCAGGTTCTCGTCCTTGATCTGGACGGCACTTTGACCAATTCAAAAAAAGAAATTACTGCGCCGACAAAGCAGGCGCTTCTTGAGATTCAAAAAGACGGACGCACCGTCGTGCTTGCAAGCGGAAGACCGATCAACGGCGTCGCACCGCTGGCGAAAGAACTTCAGATGGATACTTTCGGCGGATATATGCTCTCTTTTAACGGCGCGCGTATTACAAAATGCTCCACCGGCGAGATCATTTACAACAAAACGATCCCGAAAGAAATCATCCGTCCTGTTTGGGAATACGCAAAAACATTTCCGGGACTGGATATCATCTCTTACGATGACACCCATATTTTCTCAGGAATCTGCCCGAATAAATATGTAGAAATCGAATCCGGCATAAATAGTATGGAAATCGTACCTACAGACGACTTTCCAAACACCCTTGATTTTCCGGTAAATAAACTTCTGATCTGCGGTGATCCGAAAATACTTGAAACGATGATCGAACCTCTCCGAAAACAATATCACGGACTTTTGAACATCTATCTGTCCGAACCGTTTTTCTTAGAGATCATGCCGAAAAATATCGACAAAGCACAGTCTCTCCAAAAGCTGTTAAACAGCATCGGACTGACTGCAAACGAAATGATCTGCTGCGGCGACGGATTCAACGATCTGTCCATGATCGAATATGCAGGACTTGGTGTTGCCATGGAAAACGCACAGCCGATCATAAAAGAAACCGCCGACTTCATCACCCGTTCAAATGACGAAGACGGCGTACTCCATGTAATCAATACGTTTATGCGTTAAAGAAACCTTTTATAACAACTCAGCAATCTGTAAGAGCTGTTACAGAACTTTTTCAGGAAAAGAAAAGTTCCATCACTTCCTGTGCCGGCATTTCTTTTCCTGTAAACAGTTCAAACGCCGCAGCTCCCTGCCAAAGCAGCATACCGATTCCTCCGACTGCGGCTTTACAGCCCAGTTCTTTTGCTTTTTTTATAAGCAATGTCTCTCTCGGATTATATACGACATCCGCAACAGCCAACTCTTTATGAAGGAATTCGACCGGAACAGGAAGTACGTTTTCTAAGGGACTCATTCCGGCTCGGGTCGCATTGATCAAAAGATCGCTTCCGGCAATGGCGTCTCCTAATTTTCTTTCATCATCAATATCTTCGATATATATTTTTTTCATCGACGGCACTGTCTTTTTGATCTTTTCCACCGTCCGTTCACCGTTTGCATAAAATTCATCTTTTCGGTTAAAAATCGCAATCTCTGCCGCTCCGTCAAGCGCCGCCTGTACTGCAATGGCCGTCGCCGCGCCGCCTGTGCCAAGAAGAACGAGCTTCTTTCCCTTTATATCAACTCCATGCTCCTTAAGATTACGGATAAATCCGATTCCGTCCGTAATATGTCCTGTCATTGTCCCATCTTCTTCCACAACAACTGTATTACATGCTCCGACAAGCTCCGCTGCCGGAGACAGTCTGTCTACAAGACGGGCAGTCGCAGTTTTATTCGGCATCGTTATATTGAATCCGCCCACATTCAACGTGCGAAACGCTTCAATCGCGTCTTTCGTCTTCTCAAGCGGTATATCAAACGCAAGATATGCCGCATCGATCCCAAGCTTTTCAAAGCTGTAATTGTACATTGCCGGAGAGCCTGAATGACCTACCGGCGAACCGATCAATGCGTAAAGTCTTGTATGTCCGTTAATTCTTCTTTCCATTTTTCACCCTCCATATTCATTCTTTCCGCAAAACAACGCGGTACAAATATGGATACAGTATATCACAACTTTTCTTTCGCTTCAACACTTTAAAGTACGAATATATCGTTATTAATGCACAAAACTGCCACGAAACCAACTCTATTTTTGCCCTGTAATACTAACGCGTTATTGTTTTGTCTTGATGAATTGCCCCTTTCTGAAAAATGTGCTATGTTATTCCAAAAGGAAAGGAGTCTTTAAGAAAATATGAAAAACAGTTTTTCTTTTATCACAAAACACATTTCATGGAAATACGTTTTACTTCTCGTTATCCTTATTTATATCCTCCTTCTCACAGTTCCTTATCTGCCCCACAAATCGGTGTCCGAGGCGCACAAAGAAAAGGCTGCCGCCACCAAATACTACTCTGACACTGTCGGAACGGAACGTATTTCCTACATTACAGACAATACGGATGCGCTTCTATATCGGCTCAGCATGATCGAAGAGGCAAAAGACTCCATCATTTTGTCAACTTTTGATTTTAACGACGATCAGGCCGGACAAGATATCCTGGCTTCCTTACTGAACGCTGCCAAACGAGGCGTCAATGTTCGTGTCATCATCGACGGGATCAGCGGATTTATGGACGTACAGCATAATCCATGGTTTCTTGCCTTAGACGCTCATGAAAACGCTCAGGTACACATTTATAATCCGGTCAATCTCTTAAAACCATGGGATATGCAGGCTCGTCTTCATGACAAATATCTCATCATTGATGATACCATGTACATGCTCGGCGGGCGCAACACAATGAATCTCTTCCTTGGGAACTATTCAAAAGGCAAAAACATCGACAAAGAACTGTTCGTTTATGAAACTGCCGACATCGATAAAAAGAGCAATTCCACCGGAACTTCTCTTTCCCAGCTTCAGGCTTATTTTGAATCTGTGTGGAATTCTTCAGACAGCAAACCATGCAGAGGTTCACGAACCGGAAAAAAGACTTCCGAAAAAGCAGCCGCGCTGGAAAAACGTTACGAAGAACTACAGACGCAGTATCCAGAAGCATTTAAAAAACAAAATTGGGAAGAAAAGACATTTCCAGCAAACCGGGTGACACTTTTAAATAACCCGATCCAGTCAGCGAACAAAGAACCTTGGATGTGGTATTCCCTTCATCAGCTTATGATGTCCGGCGATCAGGTAACGATCTACACGCCTTACATCATATGTGGGAAAGAAATGTATGAAGATCTCTCACAGTTAACCGGAAACAACGTGTCTGTTGAGATCATTACAAATGATGTCGCAAAAGGTGCGAACCCCTGGGGGTGTTCTGATTATTTAAATGAAAAAGAAAAAATATGGGATACAGGCGTAAAAGTTTATGAATACATGGCGCGCCACTCCTGCCATACAAAAGCCGTCCTCATCGACGACCGTATGAGTATCGTCGGTTCTTACAACCTTGATATGAGAAGCACTTACTTAGATACCGAATTAATGCTTGCAGTCGATTCCCCGGAATTAAACGCTCTCATAAGAAAGGAAGCGGAACATGATAAAACATTCTCAAAAACAATGGAAAACGGAGAATATATTTACGGAGAGAACTATAAAACAAAAGAATTAAGTACGGGGAAAAAAATATTCTACGCGACTCTTCGTCAGATCATCAAGCCGATCCGAAGATTTTTATAAAAATACAAACGACTTATTTGCGAAAGTTTTACAAGAACTATCATCAAGGTTTTCTGAAGCATTTTATAATAATGCATGCATCTTCACTGTATGGGAACAGCGTTACACATCAGACATCCCCTGTACTTTGCCAAGAACTGTTCCCATGCAGATAAACTGATCTTTCGCTTTTACTTCTATATCCTGCTCCAGCACATTCAGCGCTTTCAGCTTTCTCACGCCTTGTTCCTGATATAACAATCTCAAATAGTAGACTCCATTTACAGAAAAAATTCCTATTTCATTCTGCCCTGCTTTCTTCTCTGTCAGAGCGATAACGTCTCCTTTTCGAAATATCGGCTCATATTTATCTGTCTGAATCTGCAGACAGAACTCCATGCCGTCAATTATATTTTCTTTTCTCACATAAAACTCAAAATACTCCGCATTCTTTTTACACAGTGTATTCAGCCCTTTTCCTTCATCTTTCACACACGGAAAAGAGATCCAGGCTTCCCGCTGCATCCTCGTATACTCTTCTTCTATTACCATACGAACCAGTTTTTTCCCGCTGCTTGTTAATTTTCTGTATTTTTCAAGCGCGTCAATCTCGTCCTGTGAGATCGGTCTTTTACATGCACGGGCAATCTCCCTGTTTCTCACATGTTCTTCATAAAAATAATTCGCATCTACTTCAAGCACCACCATTAATGAAACAAAAATATCCGGTTTTGGATAGCTGATCCCATTCTCATAATTTGCAATCGCCGACGGCGTAACCTGTACCTCTTCGGCAAGCTGTGCTCTTGACATGTTCAATTCCTGTCTTCGTTTCCGAATCTTATTTCCGATCATCGTCATTATGATAACCCTCTCTTCACCACATATTATCCAAAGTATATTACAAGTTTCATGTAAAATCAACATTTTTTCAAGATTTATGTAAAATTGCATTGACTTTTTATTCAAACTGTCGTAAACTAATCTAGAAATAGCCATAAAATTGGTATATTTTCTTAATATCAATCAATTTTGTCAGGCAATATTAACAACTAGAATCGAGGGGCATGATGAAAGATTATGTAATAGATGCGCTGATAAGCATCGGAATTCCGGCAGGGATCAAGGGATTTTCTTATATTTGTGACGCAATGGAATTATTTAGTACCGATCCATACTATCCAGACGGAAAGATATCAGTGCTTTACATTGACATCGCCAAAAAATATCATACAACGCCGTCACGGGTAGAACGTTCTATACGCCACGCTTTCGATATTGCATTAACGAAAGGAGATCCCGATATGGTAGCACACTATCTGGATCTGACGAATCGGCAAAACTCTACACAACTTCGAACACTCTATCTCCGAATCGGGCAGGAACGACGGAGACATCAGGCAGAACGCCGCCATCAGCAATGCAACCCACAGACTTGTACTTCACAGACTTGTGAATTTAAAGCACAGATCTATATGGAAGCAATGAAAACCTTATCTGAGGAGATCGAATCTTTATTAAATCGCACTCTTGCTTCTGTAACGAACAATGTTTCTCTGGCTGACAGGGAACACAACGGACAAGTCCGTCTTGAATTTCCAAACTCTTTTAAATAAATTTCAAAAGTTCTGTTCTGCTTTTACTGCATTTACAGCAAACAGTGCCAAACGTAAATACCGATTGTTTTCTGCTTGGTTTTCCTTCATTCTTCATGTATAATATTTATTAGTAAAGCAGAAAGAGGTGTTTTTTTGAATCAGCAGAAAATTGAAAATCCATTAGGTTATAAAAGCATCCCTTCCTTGTTGAAGGGATTTGCTATTCCAAGCATTATCGCCATGCTTGTCAGTTCACTGTATAATATCGTTGATCAGATCTTCATTGGACAAGGAGTCGGTTATCGGGGCAATGCAGCTACAAATGTTTCTTATCCCCTCACGACAATCTGTCTTGCGATCGCTTTGCTCATCGGTATCGGAAGCGCTTCAAGATTTTCACTTTATTTAGGCGCCGGAGAAAAAGAGAAGGCGAAAAAAGTAATCGGCAACGGCATCTGCATGATGATCGTGTTCGGCATTATTTACATGATACTGGCAGAAATCTTCATGGTTCCGCTCCTGACAGCTTTCGGAGCAACTCCTGACATCATGCCTTATGCAAAGACCTATTCCTATATTGTAGCTGCCGGCATGCCCTTCCTTATTATTACAAACGGTATGAGCAATCTCGCAAGAGCAGACGGAAGCCCCAAATATTCTATGACATGTATGCTGATCGGCGCAGTGATCAACACGATCCTTGATCCGATCTTTATCTTTGTCTTCAACCTCGGCGTAGCAGGCGCTGCATGGGCAACGATCATAGGACAATTTTTTTCCTTTCTTTTTGCGATCCTCTATATACGGAAATTTAAAAATATTTCATTATCATTAAAAGATATCCGCCTTTCTCCGGGGGAATGTCTTCAGACTGCATCACTTGGAATGAGTAATAGTCTGAACCAGATTGCCATCACTTTTGTCCAGATCGTCCTGAACAACTCGCTGACCTACTACGGAGCTTTATCTGTTTACGGAAAGGAAATTCCCCTTGCGGCATGCGGTATTGTCATGAAGACAAATGCAATCCTGCTTGCCGTCATTATCGGAATTTCTCAAGGATCACAGCCGATCATCGGATTCAACTACGGCGCCGGACAATATAACCGTGTGCGGGAAACATATAAACTTGCCATTACGGCAAATCTTGTTGTCTCTGCCATCGGATTTATTTTGTTTCAATTCTTCCCATATCAGATCATTTCATTATTCGGAACAGGCGAACCGGCGTATTTTGAATTTTCCGTACGCTTCATGCGGATCTTCCTGTTTATGGTCATTATCAACGGAGTTCAGCTTCTGTCCTCCAACTTTTTTGCTGCAATCGGAAAACCTGTAAAAGGATTGGTGCTTTCTATGACAAGGCAAGTGCTGTTTCTTATTCCTTTTGTCCTCATTCTTCCGATTTTTTTCGGACTTGACGGGATTTTGTTTGCAGGACCTGCTGCAGACAGTCTTGCATTTATCATCACCGTAATATTGATTGCAGTTGAGATGAAAAAAATGAAACAGGCAGAAACTCTTAAAACTGAAACAGATTAAAACGAAAAATAATTGCAACGAAATTGATCAAAACAAAATCGATTGAAAGGAGATGTTCTATGCCTACCAACATTGAGAAAAACCAGATTACAGAAGGCATTATTTGGCGGCAGCTTCTGCTTTTCTTCTTTCCTATTTTACTCGGAACTTTTTTTCAGCAGCTATATAACACGATCGACAGCGTTATCGTCGGTCAGTTCGTCGGAAAGGAGGCGCTTGCGGCAGTAGGCGGTTCTTCTGCACAGATTGTCGCTTTTGTCGTTGGATTTTTCACCGGACTTTCTTCCGGAGCGTCTGTAACGATTGCACAGTTTTTTGGAGCAAAAGATGCCCGTTCTGCAAATAAAGGACTCCACACAGCATACGCGGTCGCCGCTTCAGGCGGTCTTATCCTTACAGTATCAGGAATTATTCTGACGCCTTTTCTTTTGAAAATGATGAACACGCCTGCCGATATTATCGAAGATTCTGCCATTTACTTAAAGATCTATTTTGCCGGAATCATTTTCGTTCTCATCTATAATATGGGATCGGCAATTCTTCGCGCCACAGGAGATTCCAGGCGTCCGCTCTATTACCTGATTATCTGCTGTATCATCAATATTGTGCTGGACGTTTTATTTGTCATCGTTTTCCATATGGGAGTTATGGGCGTCGCTGTTGCCACGCTCATTGCGCAGGCTGTAAGCGCTGTGCTTGTCACGTTAAAACTAATGCATTCTGAAGAAATATTAAAACTTTCTATTAAACAGATCCGCTTCCACGGCTCTATTTTAAAAATGCAGTTAAAACTCGGACTTCCGACCGGATTTGAAGCTGTACTTTTTTCTATTACTAATATCGCCATCCAATCCGCGGTCAACACATTCGGCACAGACACAACCGCCGCATGGTCTGCCTATGGAAAACTTGACGCTATTTTCTGGATGGTCAGCACCGCATTCGGAATTGCGATCACGACCTTCGTCGGACAGAACTACGGAGCAGGCAAGATGGATCGTGTACGAAGAAGCACCCGTGTATGTCTTCTCATGGATTTTGTAGTTTCTTCCATACTCGTTGTCTTTCTGATTGCAGCACGTTTCCTTTTATTCCGGTTATTTACAAGTGACAGTCATGTTATCCAGATCGGATGCGATATGCTCGTTCTTATCACCCCGTGGTACATTGTGTATGTATTTATTGAAATTCTTGCCGGGTCACTACGCGGAGTCGGCAATGTCGTTGTCCCTGTGATCATTACACTTTTGGGCGTCTGCGTACTTCGTATTATATGGCTGACCGCCGTATTAAAGATCTCACCGACGATACCTTCCATCATCTTAAGCTATCCCGTCACATGGGTTGTGACTGCGCTTGCATTTATTATCTACTATATATACACAACTCATAAAACAAAAAGATAAAATTAAAAAATTACCCGATTCCTATGATGATTCGGGTAATTTTTATTTACTGCACATTTCTGCCTGTCAGTCAATATTATGATATCGTTTTCGGGAATTTCAAACAGGCTTTAAACTGATCGCAATCGATCAATATATCAAATTCTCCTCCGAGCGCCTTTGCGTAAGTACTTACGATCGCCAATCCCAGTCCGTTTCCGTCTCCTGAACGAGCCTTATCTCCACGTGCAAATCTTTCAATAATATCTTCTTTTGTAAAATCCATCGGATATCCTGACGTATTTGTTACCTCCAAACAAACTTCCTCTTTTCCATCCAACTGCAAAAGCTTCGTCTTTACAAAAACACGCGTCCCATTCGCCGAATATTTCAGCGCATTTTCAATCAGATTCTGACAGATCCTGTAAAAATAGGAATTATCTGATATAAGACTCGTATCTTCTTTTGTCAGATCGGTGACAAATTCTAAATGACTTTCCCTGATCCTGTCATCCATATCTGCAAAGATCTGTTCGATCATCCGATTCACTTCAAAAGGCTCCAAATGCAGTTCTACATTGCCGCTGCTCGCCTTTGCCAGATTAAACAAACTGTTGATCATTTCTTTTAACTTCTCTGCACGTTCTGAAATCACATCTACATAATCACGGACAACATCACTTAATTCTTCTCTCTTGATCAGTTCAATATAACCAACCATCGAAGTCAGCGGAGTTTTCAGATCATGGGAAACATTTGTAATAAGATCTACTCTGAGCTGATCGCTCCGCGATACTTTCTCCAGACTTTTTCTCTCAATCTCCAGCGCTTCTTTGATTCTGTTTTGATTTATTTCATCAAGATTACACATGATCATATCCAACTGTTTCTTCTTAAAATGATTCATCACTGTTTCGCTGATCATAAACTGAACGATCACGGATAAGATCATGACATACCCTGACGCATAATTGTACGACCATCCGCCGCCCATATACATTCCGCCGTTCATCAAATATGACATATACCAAAGCGCAACAATAAGCGCAGTCCCGCCAATCCACTGTAATTTACGCAACCGGCTTTTCCACCTGTTTTGCCATTTCACATAGGCATCCTTCTCACCCGGATTCCATTCACGAAATTTTCTTGTAATAAGAAACGCAGTCAGGAGCATCTGTCCTGCGCCGAACAACACATTTCCCAAGATTCCGAAAAACAGTGATTCTCCGGTAGGATGATATGTGCGATACGCTACAATGCTGTACCAAAATGCCACTCCGAATCCCGCCAGTACAAGGCAGAACAGTTTCACTGCAATTCCGGTACTGCTCATCCAGCATTTGTCTAAAAATCCTTTCGCTTTTAACTTAATATTTTTCCATTTTGTATCCAATACCCCACACCACCTTTACATATCTTGGTTTCTTTGCATCAATTTCAATTTTCTCCCGTATATGTCTGATATGAACCATTACTGTATTTTCCACTGTATAATTTGCCGATTCCTGCCAGACATTTTCATAGATCTGTTCCGAAGAAAACACCTGTCCCGGATGTTCCATTAAAAGTTCTAATATTTTGTACTCTGTAGCAGTCAGCCTCACTTCCTCCCCTTCCACAAGGACAATTCTCTGCTTCTTGTCAAGTACAAGTCCCCCGTTTACAATCTGATCTTCGTTCTCCTTCGGAAGTTCTCCTCCCCACGCGCGGTATCTCCTCAGATGCGCTTTCACACGCGCCATTAATTCCGCCGGATTATACGGTTTTTCCACATAATCATCTGCGCCAAGAACAAGTCCTGATACTTTATCACTTTCCTCCGTCTTCGCCGAAAGGATGATAACCGGGATTCTGTATTTCTCACGAAGCTTCATAAGAGCCGACAGTCCATTCAACCGCGGCATCATCACATCAAGCAAAATCAGATCTACGGGATTTTTCTCAAGCATGTTCAGCGCTTCCATTCCGTCATACGCCTGAAGCACACGGTATCCCTCATATTTCAAAAGTTCACTGATTGAATATACAATTTCCTTGTTATCGTCCACAACCATAACAACCTCTCCGGTATTCATGTCTTCTCCCATTTTTCTCACCTCTGCATTTTCCTTTATCTGATATAAACAATACACTTTCCCTGTTAAAAAAACCTCGATATAATTCTTAAATTTTTCTTATAAGATTCTGTGATATAATCCATCGCTTCTTGTGACGGTCAGCCGATTTAGCGGCTTGGACTTCACTGCGTGCAATCATTAGTCATTATACCACAAACGATAACAGGCGATTCGGAAATTTAACTGTTTCCGAACCGCCTGTTATCGTTACTCATGTGGATTTTATTCTATTCTGCCGCGATCTGTTTCACCTTGCCAAGCCCTTTCGCCACAGCAGGGATACAGATAATCACGAGCGTGATGATTGCTTCTGCCAAAAGAAAACTGTAGTTATATGCTATCGGATAGATCGCCGTCAATGATTTCGGGAAATTATCCGGCATATAGTCCATCCAGTACAAATATCCGCCCAATGCATGAAATGCTCCTCTAGCCAAAACTGCCACAATATACCCTTTGATCAGACCATGCTTCTTCTTTGCAAAAAATCCTGCCACGCCAAGCGCTGCAAAAGCAAGAATATAATCACAGCATACCTGAAAGAAGGAAAGGACATATGGCTCCTGAATAAACTGAAGAATTCCATAAGCAAGTCCTACTAAAACTCCCGTTCCGACACCGTACCAGTTTGCCACAAGTACAATAAAGAGCATGCTGCACAAGGTCACACTTCCACCCCACGGCATCTGGAAAATCTTCACATAAGATGTAACAAAAGCCAGCGCCATTGCAACCGCACAGAACACAAGCTGCTTCGTTGTCATTTTCTTACGCTCAGATCTCTTTCCTGCGAAAAATACTGCCGCCAAAAAAAGTACGACCCCTACAGATACCGTGACAACATATCCCGCAGTTGTCAGTCCGCCTTCTGCATTTACAAGTAAATCAAACATAAAAAAACCTCCTGTTCTCAGATTGAAAACAAAAGGTATAAACACTCATAACATAATCCCTACGTTGGCATTATCCAAATCAGGTTATGGGTCGAAGTTTCCAACTTCCTCTCAGCCTGTACACAAGCTCCCCTTGTCATCAATCCATATGTAATTTTTTGACCGACTCTATGATAACCTCTTTGACAAAAAATGTCAAGAAATTTGAAGAAACAGGCTGCATTCGCATTTCTGTAAAACTCATCTCATAACGCCTTAATTTTCACGCTCTATTTGCTTAAGCTGCTGATGCACATATGATACCGGAAGTCCGACTACGTTATAATAATCTCCGTCGATCCGTTCGATATAAGCCGCAAATCTCCCCTGTATGCCGTACCCTCCGGCTTTGTCAAGAGGTTCCCCGGTTGCCGCATATTCGCGGATCTCTTCTTCACTCATTTTACAGACGAAAACTTCCGTTTCAACCGCATGAACAACCGATGCTCTCTTCCCCTCTTTGTCAAAATCCAAAATTGCTACACCTGTATATACTTTATGACTTCTTCCCTGCAGGTTTTGAATCATACGGACGGCATCCGCTTCATCTTTCGGCTTCCCTAAAATACTTCCGTCCGATACAACGATCGTATCTGCACCGATCACGATCGTATTCCTCAATTCATTCTTTCCTTCTCGTCCTGTTTCCTGCGGCAAATCTTTCTTTTCCTGTAAATCTTCCGCAACATTTTCCGCCTTTGCAAGCGCAAGCTCTTTCACGATTGCTTCCGGTTCCCGACTATGATAAACTTCCTCCCTGTCACTGACTCTCACTTCAAATGAAATTCCGATTTGCTCAAGTAATTCCCGCCTTCTCGGAGATGCCGATCCAAGGATAATTCTTTTCTTTATCTGCATTTCGCCTCTCTGCTTTCTTCTCTTATTGATTTTCAAGTTATATGTTTTTCGTTATCTCGGTCCCATAAATTTATCACCATTCAGATTATTCCACCTACCTACAAGCCTTTTATTTCTTGCTATTATACTATAACTCAGTCCTGTTTTCAACGCTCTTTTGCAAACATATGTTCTTTTTGTTTTATTATTTTTTTGTGTATTTTCACCCATTATTTTCTTTTGTTTTGTACGAATTGTACTGTAGAACAACCCTTTTTCGTATACTGATTCTACACAAAATGATTCCGAACAAAAGAAAAAATCCCGCACTTTTCAGATGCGTATATTGAAAAAGCCCATACACCAGACTGTGAAGTGAACCGATTCATGTCACAGTCCTTTTTATACCCAAACAGCGATCTGGCACTAAATTTATAATGACAGCATTCCCTTTACTATGATAAAATGTAAAAGATTATTAAAAAAATATATGAGAAAGATGAAAATGAGGAGGATCTAACTTTGGAAAACAAAAGAATCATCCAAGTAGAAGAAAAAGTACCTTTTAAACTGCTCGTGCCGTTAAGCATCCAGCACATGTTTGCCATGTTCGGCGCATCCGTACTCGTTCCGTTCGTATTCGGACTGAATCCTGCCGTTGTTTTATTTATGAACGGAATCGGAACATTATTGTTCATTCTTATCACAAAGGGGAAAGCGCCGGCTTACCTCGGTTCCAGCTTCGCATTTCTGGCGCCTGCAGGAATTGTAATTGAAAAATGGGGTTACAGTTATGCTCTCGGCGGATTTGTTGCTGTCGGATTTTTAGGATGTATCCTTGCCTTGATCATCCGCAAATTCGGTTCCAAATGGATCGATGTCGTACTCCCGCCCGCTGCAATGGGACCGGTTGTCGCGCTGATCGGTCTTGAACTTGCCGGAACTGCCGCTTCTAATGCAGGTCTTACAGAGGCGTCCATCGACCCTAAAAATGTGATTGTATTCCTTGTCACTCTTTTAACAGCAGTCCTCGGCTCTGTATTATTCCGCAAATTTTTTGCCGTGATTCCGATCTTAATCGCGATCATTGCCGGATATATCGCAGCCCTTTTATGCGGAATCGTCGATTTCAGTGAAGTTGCTTCGGCGTCATTTTTTGCACTCCCGAACTTCTCTACACCGAAATTTAAATGGGAAGCGATTGTGATCATTCTTCCGGTCATCCTTGTCATTGCCTCCGAACATATCGGACATCAGATTGTGACAAGTAAAATTGTCGGCCGCGATCTTCTGAAAGATCCCGGGCTGCATCGCTCCTTGTTTGCCGATAATTTTTCCACGATGATCTCCGGATTTATCGGTTCTGTACCGACAACAACATACGGAGAAAACATCGGCGTTATGGCTATGACAAAGGTTTACAGCGTATACGTCATTGCAGGCGCCGCTGTACTGTCGATCATCTGCTCCTTTATTGGAAAAATGACAACACTGATCAGCACGATCCCGGGACCGGTTATCGGCGGAATTTCATTTCTTCTATACGGAATGATCGGTACGTCAGGTATCCGTATTCTTGTTGATTCTCAAGTTGACTACTCAAGATCAAGAAATATGGCGATGACTTCGATTATCTTCGTAACCGGATTATCCGGCATCAAAGTACAGTTCGGAAGCATCCAGCTTACAGGTATGGTACTTGCATGTGTTGTCGGAATGATTATGGGATTGATGTTCTTCGTCTTTGATAAACTCAAACTTACAAACGACAGAGAGAACAACTAAGCAGATTCATTCAGAAAATACACGAAAATGCACTGACAAAAAGAAAATTTAAAAAGAAAGAAACAGAGGAATCATTACCATGCTGAAAATCATCATTTCACCAGCGAAAAAGATGAATGTCACAGATGAATTTCCCTGTAACGCCACTGTCCCGGTCTTTTCTGACCGGGCAGATGTGCTTCATGGGATTTTAAAAAGCAAGACTATACAGGAACTGAAAACTCTTTGGAAATGCAGTGATAAACTTGCAGAACAAAATCATCAAAGACTTCTTTCTTTTTCCCCGTCTCAGGCATCAACACCGGCGCTTCTTGCCTATGAAGGTATCCAATACCAACATATTGCACCGTCCGTTTTTACAGATGCCCAATGGGATTATGTAACGTCCCATCTCCGTATTTTATCCGGTTTTTATGGAGTCTTAAAACCGACCGATAAAGTCATTCCGTACCGCCTGGAAATGCAGGCAAAACTGAGCACTCCCGAAGGGAAAGATCTTTATGAATACTGGGGAGGTGCATTATACCGAACGCTTCTCTTAGAAGGCATGACTGCATGCGTCAATCTTGCCTCTGCAGAATACAGTAAAGCGATCCTCCCCTACAAAAATATCCCCTGTGTCACCTGTGTTTTCGGCGAAGAAACAGACGGCAAAATAAAAGTGAAAGGAACACAGGCAAAAATTGCCCGCGGTGAAATGGTTCGCTGGATGGCACAGGAGAAAATCGAAAACATTTCAGATATCCGCGAATTTAAAGAACTGGGATATCAGTTTTCTCCCGCTCACTCCACTGAAGACACTTACACCTTCTGCCTTTGACTGCTCAAGCTGTTCACAGGGTAATACGCTGTGATTCCTAAATTACATCCTTTCGGATATTCAGCCTGTGCTTTCCCGGCACTATTTCCCTATAAGAAGAGACTTCCGAAAAAATCTCCGATGCCGTCTACAATACCGGAAACAATACCGCCGACTCCATCGCACACATCGCTGACAACGTCAGAGGCTACGCTGCCCGCAAACATTCCCGCTCCGATCCCGATAACAACTTTTGCGGCTAACGGAATAGGTGCGGCTGCCAGAACCGCCATCGTCGCCTCTGACGCGGCTGTTCCGGCAGCTCCGGAAACGGAACCTTTTAATGCTCCTGAGGCGACGTTTCCCGTTGTTGTTGACAAATCGTCTCCGTTCACGATCGATTCAACGGCAGCGATCCCACCGCCGAAAGCGCCCCCCAAGTTTTGCAGACGATTTTGCCGCATTGGCAATTCCGGTGGATGACTGCACCCCGTTAAATTTATTACTTACACGGGTTGTATCTTTTGTTGAGATTCCACTGTCTTTCATCACTTTTGTCACCCCCTGCGAAGGTGCTTTTGCATTAAATGCCGCAGCGCTTTCCGTCGTTCCGACCAGCTGCGTCGTCCGATATTGACCATTTTGCACCCGCTTGATCGTATCCATCGTTCCCTTCGCACTCGGAGTATCTTTGCACTGAATCCGCTCAATGATCCGATTGCCCCGCTTCGTAACCAAATCTACCTGACGGGCGGTTGAAGAATTTGTCAATTTTGTTGTTGTGTCCGGTTTCAGCAAATTCGAGAGATTCTTCTTATCAGAATACATCACCTCAAAAGCATTTCCCTTACCGCCGATCGGCGAATTTGCACCTGCTCTTCCTGACATTCTTACTGCTACAGAATAGTCATACCCTTCCACCGCGCTGTTTGCCAGATTCCCTGCTGTTTTTTCTTTCTTTTCACTCATTTTTATCTTCCTCCTTTATTGTACTTCTCCACATTTTTCATCCGATTCTTTTTTAATTCTTTTTCTCTACTAAAGCACCTCCTTCCTCGGCATCTCCTTTCGTACTGATCCGAAGTCATCCGCATACATACAATCCCTTCCCCTAAAGCATCCCTCCTTTTCACCAGATTTTGCTGTATAAAGATAGGGCAGTAATGCGGTCTTTTAATTCATCATCATAAGGTAAAATTGTTTTTATCTCATAGAAGTCTCCTGCCTTCCTTACTACCATGACCAGCTCCGGTTCTTCCTTTAACGGCGCGTCTATATGCAGAGGCATAAACCATGAAATCGTCCCGCTTTTTCCTGAATAAGAAGCTTTGGCAAATGACCTGTCGCGGCGCTGCATTTTAATTCCCCGCTCAAGCGCATTCATGATCTGACCTGCGATCTTATTATCGCTCTGACTTCTGATACTCTCCGGAAAACGATCCCGCCGTTCCTGTATAATATGAATAAGGCAATTTTGATTAATATCAAAATCTTCCTTGTTCGGGTTGAATACTTCTTCTTTCTCCTCAAAAAAACTGACAGGCTCAATCTGTATCATCGATTGTTCTCTTGTAAATCCATAGCTTAAATAATCCTGTTTGCTCTCAATCACACACTCCGCAATATACGTTTTATACTTTTCAAAATAACGGTACAGCACTAAAAAATCATTTCCAAATAAATCCATCATCCCGGTATTCACGATTACCGATTTCGTTTTATTCGCTACAAAATATTCCGTCCTTTCAGCGCTGACAAGCTGCATTATCCTTGTGCCTATAATTTTTATATATCTGTCCAGTCCTTTCATCGACTTCCAGTTCGGAAACAGTAATCTGTCATATATCGCTTCTGTAACATTAGAAAGCGCTTCTTCATTTTTTATAAAAATCGGTTTTTCGTCACATATCTCACATCTGTCTTTTACTTCAGGTTCGATCTTACAAATACGATCCGCATGATCTTTCCTGTATCGGTTACAGAATTTCAATAAATTTGATCGAAGTTTTCGTTCAGAATGCGGAGTTCGCCTGCACATTCCATTTACTAAATAAGACGGAGTTCCGACATAATACCCTGAGAAATAATCAGACCATTTTAATAATGAAATCATCATCGGCTCATTTCTATTCGTCTTAATTCCTGTATCCAGCCATGCCAGACTGACGTCTTTCTCATTTTCAGATCTCCCTGACAAATCCTTATCGAAAAAATATATATTTGACTCTTCCGATGAAATATTTTTTATGACCTGATCCATTTCAACATCCAGTCCCGTCACCCTGTATATTTCGTCTGTCACTATTTTTCCGTCTGTTACAATAAACTTTTCTTTAATCATGTGATCCATAGTTATCCTCCTTACTTTGTGATATAATCATTACATAATAACTGCTGCCTGAACCTTTTTTGTATCAACTGCTTTCTTGTTTGTAAACTTATCGTAGCACCCTTTTCCGTCATCATGAATAACTGCAATTTGACATCTTTTTGACAAGATCGTCCTTTGTCAAATGACAAAAAATTGACACCAAAATGACAACTTTCATTATTGATCGGAGGTAAATATGTTAAATTACGCTGTCATCATTCAATATCTGACTGAAGAACTGAATATTCCAAACATAAGGATCGCCGAGTGGCTTAACCTCGATCCGTCAATTATCAGCAACATCAAAAATAATAAACGCGGAATGCAAAAAGACATTTCCTGTGATGTTTTTTACAAAGATGTCTTTCGCCAGTCCGATATCGGAACTGATTTTCAAAGTGTTCACAACCTTTACACATACGTTCTAAACACCGAAAACTCAAATGAAGTAATAGACACGGCATATTCTGACTATAAAGAACACAGATCACATGAAGCCGCAGAAACCTTTCTGCTCACTTTATTAAAAGAAGTCCGATATGAAAAAAATGCGGTTTCACCAAAATCCGCGTCAAAATCCGCTCGCCAGTCTTCTTCCAACGCCATTGCTTTTGAACCGTTTCATAACCCGATACAAAACAATGCTTTCTTCGGACGGCAGGAGTTGTTTGAAAAAATACGTTCTGTTTTATGCCGTTTGGGAACTTGTATCATCTACGGAATCGGCGGTTTAGGGAAGTCCTACTGTTCTCTTAAATATGCCGCTGAATATGAAGATTCCTATACGCAAATCCAGCAGATCATTTTCACAGGCGACATAAAAAACACGATTTTAAAAATAAAATTTACAGGATTGGACGAATCTCATTTTTCTGAAGATGAAAAATTTGAAAAACGTCTTTCTCTTCTCGCTTCTTACGGTGAAGATACTCTGCTCATCATCGACAATATGGATACTCACCCGAAGGATCGGGAAAACTATGAGAGATTAAAAAAATTACCGATACATATTCTCTTCACTTCACGGGAAACTGATCTTGATTCAGAAAAGTTTCTCTTACCGATTTATCCTCTTTCCAAACAAGAACAACTTCAATTATTTATGCACTACGGGCAGTTTACGATCGCCGAAGATGAATACAGCGACTATTTTAAAATATTCGATATGGTAGAAGGGCATACTCTTCTTTTAGAGCTGATCGCAAAAACGATGGCTGTCGAAACATTAACACCCGAAGAAATGACGGATATTTTGTACAGTCCCGAATATGAAGATATAAGCAAAGTGTCGATTGAAAAAGATAATACTTATCAACAGGAAAAAATGAATAACTTTATATCCAAACTTTTCGACACAAGCAATCTTACCGATATCCAAAAGGAAATATTGATGAACCTGTCTCTTACGTCAATAAACGGTATCAGACAGCGTTTATTCAAACAATTTTTAGATTATAATAATTCGGATATCAACACTTTGATCCGACAAAGCTGGATCATACAAAGCAGACCCGGAGGCCCCGCTTCGTCGCAGATTCATCTGCACCCGGTTATTAAAGCCGCTGTAATAAATAATACGGAGCCTTCCATAGAAAAATGTTCTGTTTTTATCAATAAAATAATTGAATTTATGAACACAGCTTCCGCAGATGTGATCGAAGACAGTATAGGAAACGATTTATGTGAAATTCTTGCAAATGCGCGCCTCATGTTCAAATATACTGACGAACATCTCGAATTAATGTACAACATTGCCCTGATCTTATGGCGCAGTCTGATGTATCATGATTCGTATTCGTATTTGCAGAAAGGATTAAAATTATTAAATCAAGACTCCTCAGCCGACATCGAATTGCACATATCTTACTACGAAACTTCCGGAAAACTTGCAGTCAGACTTGCCGATTATAAAGAAGCAATTTCTCACTATCAATCTGCAATTACGATCATAGAAAAGTCAAACAAGGATTTTCCGAAAAAACTTGCCACATTATATGACAAATTAGGAGTCGTGATGCGAAAAGCATCAAAATACGAACAGGCCTTGGATTATTTTACAAAAGCGCAAAATATTATCGATATCAACCATATCGAAGATCCGAAATTGACATCGGATATTTATAATGATATGGGAGTGATCTATATCAACCTTGATATTTTCGATAAAGCTTTAGCAAATTATCAAAAGGCGCGTGAGATCCGAGAATCGGTTGAACAGCCGGACCTTGAACAGATTGCCTATTCTTATCACAATATCGGAACGGTGTATCAACGACAGAAAAAATACGCAGATGCCATCACATGGCACAAAAAGGCATTAGAGATCCGTCAGGAAATATACCCTGATAACGAACCGATCATCGCCGCATCGTTAACGATGATCGGCAATGACTATACCCAGGCAGCAAGAACCGACTCCTCTTATCATTTCAGCGATGCTTTTGAATATTTTTCAAAAGGTTTGGAAATCCGAAAACTCACATTAGGAGAAACCCATCCTGACACAGCATGGTCTTACCAAAGTATTGGATTATGGCATTTTTATCAAGGCGAATATGAAAAGGCGATCGAGAACTACCAAAACTGTCTCAACATCCGAAAAATGATCCTCCAGCCTTCACACGCCTACACTGCCGAAATCTTATACTTATTAGGAGAAGCATATTTAAAGATCCATCAAATCCAATCTGCAAAAGAACATCTTTTACTTGCAGAGAAGATTCAATCGGATCTTCATAAAGTAAAGGCGCTCGAAAAAACACAACAACTGCTAAATGAATGCAGTCTTTCATGAACAATCACCGGAAGTGACAAAAGGCACATTCCGGGATTGTAAGCGGTCGCCAAGGTCTCGGGCAAGCCCGGACTTTGGCTCGCCGCAAGGCGCACTGCAAATAAGAGACGCCGCAAACACGCGGCGTCTCTTATTTCCTCTTCCCATATATCCTTGTCAGAATTTCATATCTTTTTACTTAGATTCCAAAATACCGTCAAATCCGCTTCCGGTCACGCTTACCTGTCCGTTTTCAAAAGTAGCGATTCCATATATTTCTTTTGTAACGCTGTCTATAATCGAAAGACCTCCGTCTCCCTGCGTATACAATCTTCCATCTATCACCAGGCCGTTATTATATTCTACCCGGACTGCCGCAATATCAGATCCTGTCGGAACATATTCTGTGCTTGCCTCTGCCATTTGATCGTACACGATCATCGTAGTCGTATCATTTTCATAAGTACCTTCGATTTCCAGATCCGGCGTATATGTCCCGCTGATCCTGCGATAATTTCCCCAGCCTCCGCCTGCACCTGAAGTTACACTTAACAATCCGTTCTCATTTTTATAGAATGTATAATATTGCCCTTCTAAATAATCTCCGAATGTGCCGCATTCTGATTCTTTCTCAAAAATCTGTCCGCTGGACGTATAGATAACATAGGACCATTCATATCCAATGGACGCAATCACAAGCCTGTCTCCCGAATCATCGTCTTTGTATGTGCCTGCCCATCCCATTGTGACGGGATCTGTCAATACGCCTTCCCATTTACTGTTATCTTTTTGCTCCTTTTTTTCTTCTTGTCCGGAATCTTTTTTCGCCTCCCCGACAGTTTCTTTTCCATGTTTTATCTTTTCTTCTGTCGCCGGTTTCGATTCTTTTTCAGCGGCATCCTCTTTAACCTCTTTATACGTTGAATCCTGTGCTGTTTCTTTTGAATCGGAACCGCCAAATATTTTTACCGCTGCAATAATTCCAATGATTACGACTGCTGCCATCACGATAACTCCGATCACTGCCGCTGTTTTTTTCTTTTTCAGTGCAGATTTTATCTGCTGCTCTTCTTCCTGCCGCTCTGACTGTACCGGCTGCTTTGGCTGTTCGCTCTTCCGTTCCGACTGCGCCGACTGTTTTGGCTGTTCTTCCTGCTGTTCTGACCGCTCAGACTGTTTTGGCTGTTCTTCCTGCTGTTGTGCCCGTGCAGACTGCTCAGGCTGTACAGACGCTCCGCAATGCGGACAGAACTTATTCTTATCTCCTATTTCTTTTCCACAATTTTCACAAAACATTTTTTAACATCCCCTGTCTTATTCTATCCTCTTAATATAACGACGCTGTTCCTTCATAGCCGTCATATTCCAAAATCAAAGTTGCCCCTTTTACATCACACTCCGCAAAACTCAAACCGTAAAATTCAAGAATATTTCCTTCAAAATTTTCTATCGCAAAATCCCAGTCAAGATCCTCCTCTGTAATCACAAACTCGATATCTACCCTTTCACCGTTACGCAAGATATCATTCCCAAGCAAATCTTCTTCCCAGTCATCCACCTCAGGCTCTGAAGCATAAAGAGCATAAATATCAAAACCGGTATTATTAATTACATGCACATTGTATCTTAATATTTCATCCTTTGAACTGCACTTAAAAATACCGATTGCCACAATAATAACTAAAGCAATGATTGCAATAACCGCTCCTTTTTTCTTTTTCCCTGTTCCCTTGTCTTTGAAATCCGAAGGGGCGGTCTGAACTGACTCTGCTTTATCTGTTTTATTTTCTGCTCCGCAATACGGACAAAACTTATCAACCTCTTTTATTTCTTTCCCACACTTCTCACAAAACATGGCTATTTCCTCCTACGTTCCATTTTAATATATCCGATTACATAAAACATCTCATATATTTCATAATAATATTCCCAAACGCATATCCGCACAGAAGACCGGTTATTAATCTGCGTATATTATTTGACTCGTAATGAAATTTATATTGTACGAACCAATCTGCAAACATGATTAAAAAGAACAAAACTGCTGTTACGTTTGAAATCTCTCCGACCTTGAACAGGAAGATACCTAACACTTCTCCTATAAACACTCCTGTGCATCTTGCGCATACCGGAAATTGTTTTCCATGAAAGAAAAAGCTTCGTTCCGGTAACTGATGACATCCCGTCGCTCTTCCCGCCATCATAAGTCTCTTATATATTCTTCTTTTATCCATCATTGTCTCACTCTGCAAAATATCCTAAGATCGGAAAAACAAAAACCAGTGTTCCTGCTAAAGAAATCATGGAATATTTTATACAACTCCAAATTTCCTGTTTCTTTTCTACTTCTAAAATATCCCAAACACTATACCCTAACTGTTTATCCATATCCTCACATAACTGATAGTAAAAATATAACGGCACCGAAACTCCCACTATAACAGCGATCAAAACAACAATGATCGTTCTTAAAAATCCATGTACTAATTCATCCAGTACCGGATAGAGTAAAAGAGAAGCAATCGAACCATAGCAGAGACAATTTACTATCATTTTATTCATAAACGAACATAACATTTCAACGGCGTCATGCTGTGCTAAATGCTGTTTTCCGCAATTTTTACATCCCCACCAGGTGATAGATCTGCTCTTTACTTTAGAGCCTGTAAGGGGTGCTCCGCACAATAATCCAAACGGGCCAAGCAGACACATTCCACAGCATCCACGTCCCATACTGTAACCTTTTGTTTTAACTTCTGTCTCGCTCTTAACAACCGGAAATGTATCCTCACTGTTACAATACGGACATGTGGAATCTTTTGGTATATTCGGTTCCTTATGAATCTCTTTATCAATCATGCCGTAAATATGTATCCCCGCTTCTTTCACATATTTGATCAGGCCCTTAAAAAATTCGGTAAGCGAATCCCAAAGAGATCCATCCGTATCACTCTTCTGAAATGAATTTGCATTTTGTTCCGATTGCTTCTCATTGACCGAAGCACCGCAGCTCGGACAATATTGAGAATCCGGATTCAGCTCTTTTCCGCATTTTCTGCAATATTTCATCTAAGCGCCTCCCTTCAGCCCTTAAGTGCAATCAACTTTTGAAACTGTTCCACATCTTCTGACATTCCATTGACAGCAATTTCATAGTTCATTCCGTTATTCATTTTCAAATTAAGGATCTTCCCATAACCGGTATACAAAAAAACAGCAATCAACAAAAGCCACACGACATCCGTTATATCCATTAAGTACATCACCCCGAAGATCGCAGCATACAACGTATCCCAAAAATCCATTTTTGTTTTTACTTCCATTGAATTGATTTCTGACAATTTAAGATTGATATGATCCTCTTTTTCCTTTCTCAAAAATCTATGGATATTTTGTCTGATCCCTACTTTCTCTCCGCTGATTTTTACTTCTGTTTTAATAATCTTATAACGCAGTCTGCCAATCATTTTCACTTTTTCAAAATGAAAATTCTTTTCGTCTTGTCCATCCTCACTGATACCGTCTGCATTGACCATATTCTCAGCGCTTTTCTGTTGCTGTTCTAAAAGACTGCTTCCGCACTTTGGACAAAATCTCGCTCCCTCTCTGACATCATTTCCACAATTTTCACACTTCATTTCGCTCCACACTTCCTTTGTAACTAATATTTTTATAGCTATAGGTCATTATACTATAATTAAATCAATATTACAATTAAATCAATATTTTTTTGGGGGTCATTTCATGGATACTTTAAATTTCGAACAAATAGGAGAAAAATTAAGAAAAATCCGCCTTTCCAAAAACTTAACGCAAGAATATATTGCCACTGCTGCCGATGTAAATACAAGTCATATCAGCAATATCGAAAATAACCGTGTTAAAGTTTCACTTTCTGTCTTAGTACAGATATGCAATGCTTTAGACACTACCGTTGACTATATTCTGTCCGACGAATATAATGACTCCTCCTCAGCCATTGAACAGGAAATCCTCCATGAGCTGCATTCCTGCACTAATGAAACGAAGCTGCAGATTTTAAAAATCGTCAAAGCTTTACAATAATTCATGAACATTCTGCCAGCAGCATTACGGCGTATCGGAATCCTTGTATGAATCCATTTTCTTCCGCAGCCTTCGCTAATCCAAACAGCTCATCTCTCACCTCTTCATGCGTCTTTTTCTCCAGGTTCATTCTGTCCTCTTCCAGCAGTCTCTCCGTCTCCTTTTCAATCGCTTTCCCTGCCTCTTTTAAATAATCTGTTTCAGATAATAAATACAGATAAATTTCTCTTATTCTTTCTCCCTTATCTGCCGACCCGTTCTCTTTTAATTCTTGAACCATCTTAATTCTCCTATTTCCATTTCTTTCCTATTGTCTTACAATATAACCAGGCTGTTTTTATTACCCTGCACTATCATTAAACCATCTTTATCAAACTACATGAAGCCGCAAAAAATTTTTGATTTTTTTTGCAGTGTTTTATACTTGGGGAGGATTAAAGAATGAAAGAGACGAAACAAGAAACAATCCACATTACCTCAGAAGCAGGCATTCTCTCTGCTTTCAAAAATCTGACTTCTTACGACAAACGTACTTTACTCACATGGATTCATTTTTTCAAGAGATGTATGTATTATGCTTCTTCCGATTATTCCAATCCTGCGTTTCTTTCTTTGGCTTATAATGGGATGAAAAAAAGCGATCAATATCCTCAGGAATTTTTATATATTCATAAATTAATGTACCAGTTCCTCTGCCTGGGAACTCCCTGCTTTTTACAATTCCAGCCTTATGAAGATCTTACATCCAAATACGATCCCGCAGCATTCAAATGGAACGTTCCTGTTTCTGTTATGCCTTTTTTGATCTGCTATATCAAAGCCGCAAGCAAATTCAAAAAAGCCGCCCCTGTCACTTCATTTTTCAATGAGCTTGATGAAACATTTGCAGAAACTGAAAGTCTGCAAAGCAATCTCACAAGAACAGAATATCGAAATTTAACCGACAAAATTCTTTGCCGCAAATATTTTTGTACTGCTGAAGAAATTTATAATACTTTCGCCAAAAACGACTCTCAAAAAGAAGCGATCCGGCATTGTATTTTTTATCTGACCCAAACTTTAATCGCATTTCCGCAAAATAGAGGCTCTGGAATTAATTCCGGAAGCCCGATTGCTGCAAACGCCTGTATTCTGTTAGAGACTTTCAGGGAAAAATTGTATGAACAGACTCGTTCAGAAAATAAAAAAACAGATTTATCACCTTTATATCCTCGCAAAAAGCCGTGGTCTATCATAGGGGAGAAAGAACTGATAGAGAGCATAACGCATTCTCTGTCTTTCTTTTCTGCAAAAGCATTTTCTTTTGCGGAAGAAGCTTTGGATTTTCATTCCCCCTACCACATCTCGGCAAAGGACTATGACGCCTTTTCCGTCGGATGCACTAAGATCATAGACAACATAGAACGACAGGTTGAGAAGGAAAAAGAAGAGGTCACGGCATTCTACTTTAATCTAATAAACGAACCGACTATCAGCCGCGCGCTCTCTAACGGACGCTTAGAACTTGATCAAGAAAGTTTAAATTACAGATATTATTTGCTCATAGACGCCCTTACAACATTTGCCAATTCGTTTGTACAAACGATCCTGACTTTCAAAAACAACGTCAGGAAGGCTTCTCACGCCTCTCCTGAACAATATATATCGTTAAAAACTGACAAAGACTACTTCTCGGAATTCAAACAATCGATCAAAGCAATCGAAAGAAAACTCTTCGGGAAAAATTTTATGACCGCGTTTGAACATTCCAAACCATTCTTATTTTATAACGACAGAGGATTGGTACACGACCTCACATATCCCGCTGTCCTCTTTCCTCAAGAATGCTTAAAAATAACCTACGGATTAACAGGGAACTATCTTGTATCGGAAGATTATATTCTTCAATATTTCCGTGATAAAAAGATTCATTTCCCGATATCATTTGCCGAATTTTTATTGCAAGTTGATCTTGAAAACCTCCGTCAATTTTTAGGCTTAATAAAATAGGTGTCGCAAAACCATCAAATTGGGGATGAATATATCGTTATATCCTTTATCTTGGAGCTCTTTCTGCATTTTTCTCCGGGCAACAAATGACGGATGATAATTCCGCCTGCCATCTTCACACCTATTCCCATAATAAAAGGAACTTTCAATGTAGTTTCATCACAATACTCTAATATATTCCGCAGGGCTTGTTTCTGCTCTGGAGTCCCTAATCTTACATTAAGAAATGGTTTGAAGTGACTTTTTTCGGATCTGCTTTTTTTGCAGATTCCGTTCCTCACCTTGTCCATCCGGCATCTGGGCTTTCTTCTTTTCCCGGTCAAAAACAAAGACCTGTTTCATTTCCACCGAGAAAAGCAAAAAAGCCATTTACATTTTTACAGTAAATGACTTTTTTCAAAAGTGTGCTTACACTTTTCCTTTATTTTGTTATCTCGATTTTATATCATTTTGTTTTCGTAGTCTTGAAGTTCATGAAATATGTTATCTATGAACACCGTATTTTCTTCGATTCTATAGAGCATAAAATATCGATGTCTTAAAAAATTAATTCTATGATAACCTAATGCTCTAAGTCTTTGATTTTCACATAAAGACAAACTTCCTGCAGCATTTTTCAAGCAATTTAATGTATCTTCAAAATCGTCAAGAACATTTTTGGCTGCTTGTTCATTTTTCTTTTCAAAGAAAAGATATTGAATAAATCTATCAAAATCTTCTTCTGCATCTGATGTAACAACAACCTTATAATCCATATTTTCCCCTCAGTTCTGAAACAACCGCTTCCGCTGATTTGTAGTTTCCCTTTGCCGCTGACTCTCTGGATTTCTCCAGTTTTTCTAAAATCTCCTCTTCCGTCATAGGACTATATGGACTTCGTACTATTCTTTTAATTTCAAATGGAAAACCATTATTTGCCACAGCTTGCGTTAAAAACATTCTAATTGCTGTAGTTGTATCTGTTCCAAGATCTTTAAAAAGCTGATCGGATTTCGTTTTTAACTCATCATCGACACGAATTTGTATTGTACTTGACATATTTCACACCTCCGTTTTTCTTTATTATAATGCCTGATCATTTCTAATTCAATACATTTGTAATGATTTGACATTTATATTGATTTTATATCATATTTTTCTTTCACATAAGTAAGAAGCTGCGTACCGATTCCTGTGGAACGGCAGTTTTTGTCAACAAAAATCCTGGCAATATATTCATTCATTAAACCAATAAATCCTTTTATGTTGTGCTATCGAAGTTTATCCAACTGTTGAGGACGCCAATAGAAGAAATGAGTGCCTTGCCGGATTTGACGGTGCCGGTATGTTTAGTAGCGGTTCTCATTCAGTAGTTGGAACAGTAGTTATCCGCACTTCCGACAAATTGACTGCTTCTCAGCAAAAAGAAATGGAAAAGAACATTTACAATAGCTTAATTGAAATCAAATAACTATATATAAAAAGTCACAGCAGGTGAAACTTCCACTTGCTGTGATTTTGTCTTACCGTAAGCTATTATTTTTGAATTTATATTTTCCCTTTCCATGACCTGACACAGGTTCGATCATATCTGACTGTATCAAATTGGAAATAAGTTTAGAAGCGCCGGAACTTTTCAATTCAAGCAATTCCATTACAGCACTTCTCCCAAATATTTCATCAAAACCAAACTTTTCAAAAAGCCGTTGGATATGAACTAGCGTTTTCACAGAAAAATCTTTTCCTTTTTCGGAAAGTACACTTTCAATGTCCACTTCTTCGTTCCGAATATCCACTTT
Organism: Mediterraneibacter sp.; assembly: GCF_030825015.1. Classification (NCBI taxonomy): domain Bacteria; kingdom Bacillati; phylum Bacillota; class Clostridia; order Lachnospirales; family Lachnospiraceae; genus Mediterraneibacter; species Mediterraneibacter sp. The sequence continues at coordinate 128,657 of NZ_JAPJQP010000004.1, forward strand.
TTCAGTTTCAATATCCACTTTCTGCCCTCCAATATCCACTTTTTCATCAGTCAGAAGTCCACTTATATGCAGATTTCGATTGTGAAGCTCATTGTTTTCATTTAAGAGCAGATTTCTCAGAAATACTTCAAGATACTCTGTTGTTTCGTGGATATTCTTTTGCAGGTTTGTGTAATTCGCTCGGACAAGTGCATTTCTGAAATACCAAGCATTTTCCGCAAAAATATCATTCGTTGCTGAAAATCCAAGTGTTCTCAGATACTTGATGAAGAATACCGCTGTTGTCCTCGTATTTCCCTCTCCGAAAACATGAATTTGCCACAATCGTGAAATAAAAACTGCAAGATGATGGATAATCTCATCCATCGACAATCCTTTGTAGCTAAAATCTTTCTCCTGCGAAAAATCATATTCAAGAGTAGCTCTCAGTTCTGAAGCACTTCCGTACATAACGGTTGCCCCATCAAGCACCCATTCCTTTTTCGTAATATTATAATCTCTTATCTTTCCGGCGTGTTTGTAAATGTCCCGAAAAAGTTTGCGATGAATAGAAATATACTCATTCGGAGAAAAAGAAAACGCTGTTTCGGAAAGTATCTCAGCAATACGGGAAGATACCTTATCCGCTTCTTCTGTACGATCCTCATCAGGTAAATGTGCCGGTTTTTCTTCGTAATACGTATCTATGAGATTTTGCGCCTCTTTTATTGTGATTTTGCCCTCGATATTTTGAATGGCAGTATCAATCAAATATTTAGATGGTTTGAGTCCGTCTACCGCCTGAAGTCCGATTGCTGTACTCCACGCATAACCTTTATGAGCTTTATCGGGTTCAGCCTCTCTCAAATATTCTTTAAATGGATCTTTCTCCATATCCGCTACCTCATTTCATAGTCTTATAATTTAATCTTTTCAAATTGTGCAGTCCGTCTGCACAATTTGAAATATGCCCTACTCGTTCTCCCGTATATCTTTATTGGCTCGTGCAATCATCTGTCTGTACTGTTCCTTCACACTTTCCGGTGCAAGTATCTGTACTTTTCCATTGAAACCAAACACCCAGCCGAAAAAGGTAGGACTGGCTGATACTTCTGTCTGTATTCTAAATGATATCATATCATAGGCAAGAGTTGTTACATCTTCTCCAAAGCGGTCAACCATTGTTTTCATCAGGCTGTTGTCACACCGCAAATCCACCATAATGCTTTTCCCCGGAAACATAAAAAATACTTCTTTTGTAAAATTCTCTATATCAAAGTCGTCCGGCATAGCAATCACATCTTTATCAAGTATTTCCGGCGTTCCCGCAATACGATCCACTCTGAAATTGATAACCTTCCTTTTCTTTTCGGAGTATCCGATTACATAATAATTATCCCCGTTCCAAAGAAGCTTGTACGGACTCAATTTATAAATCTCACCTTTATTTCTAAGAACTTTCTTCTTCAATCCGGTATAATCATAATATCTGAAAGAAATTTGTTTTCCCATATTGATAGCGTCATTGATAGCGTCAATGATGTAATATATCTGTTCGTTATCCGGCTTAATACGATTTACAACATAATTGTTGCGCTTCAATTTCTTTACCTGTGCCGGACTCGTCAAAGTATGTATCTTTTCAATCAATGCATCGCTTTTTTTCTTCGTAATAAATTTTGAAGACTCCACAGCATCAATCAACAGTTTCAATTCAGGAAGTTCAAACTTACGACTTGCCACAAAATACTTGCTCTGTGTAGAATGAATGGTCACAATATCCATTCCAAACTCCTGAAGCGCCGCAATATCCTTTGTTACGGTTGTCCTATGTGCGGATATTCCATATTCTTCATTCAATATATTGATCAACTGCGTTGTCGAAAGCGGATGTTCCTCGTCCGTGCGTTCTTCTAATATCTTCTTTAAGTATAATATTCTTGGTTTTGTTTCCACAGTATATCCTTTCCAAGTTATTATTCGTATAACTCTTTGAACATTTCTCCTTGTATCTCACCAATATGAGAAGCAAAGGATTGTTTAGCCAAATTTACCTCTACATTTTCTTTGCGGTTCATGTGAAAAATGTTGCCTAACTCAAAAAATTTACCTGTTTTTTGCACCTCGTCATAAGTAACAATATTTCTACCAAATTCAGCACATTCCAAAATAGGTAAACCGGCGATTGCTTTCTGCGGAAAGTTCAATGAATATGCTAATTCCTTTCCTGACAGGCTTGTAGTTGCCGTAACTAAAGACGGATATGCCAAAAAGCTGTCATCTCCGCCAACAAGTAATTTACTGTTAGTATCAACTGGATTATCATTTTCTTCCACAATACTCCTCAATTCTGCTTCATACTGTGACACCCAAACAGGAATACCGTTTGAAAAGCCTTCAAGAGCTTCTTTAAGTACCTCCATATGCCCATCATTTGTTGCGGTATTAGAACCCGGAGTGTCAAAAATAACAAATTTGTTGTTTGAACTTCGTAGTATTCCTGTTTTTGAAAAAGCAATATGCAATTCAATCATATTTCCGATTTCTGTTGATGAAGCATCCCGCTTCTCATAGGCATTTATAAACTCCAATGCAACAGATACCATCTGATTCATTGTATTAACTTCTTTTGCTTTGAATACACTATCCAACTCAAGAAGCATATCATCAAGTGCGTCAGAAACTTTGGAAAGATTTTTTGTAATTCCAAGCTCTCCCCTTGCAACTTCCTCAATAACCGGTCTTATATTTGTAAACACTTCTTTCGTATCACTCAAAATAAATTTGGCATTATCAAGCACCTGATTAGAGCGTGAGATTGTAATTTTTCCTTCAAAAGTTTTTTCCTAAGATACTTTTACCAACTCATTAATTTCCAAAATTTCTTTTGCACTAAATGGGAGAAAACACTTTCGGGCATCTTCTTCTCTTAATTTCCCATTAGGAGCATCTAAACTAACATCAATCCACTCCTGAGTATTCTCCTCTCAAACACGCATAAATAAAATTTCTCTCTTTATTTTCATTGTATTGACGGATCAGCTCCGTACCAAGTTTGCACATCATTTTCTTTAGTGCAATTTTCGATCCAACATACTCCAAATCTAAAAGTCTGTGATTTTGTTGTTTCAGCAATATATATTTCAATGCCGGCATCGCAAAGAGTGCCGTCATAATCAAGATTATAATCCTCATAATCTACAAACGATGCAATACATCCAAGTGTTAGTTTAAATTTTTCTTTATAGAAAGAAACCGCTTCAAAAAGTTCGCCACTTTCCGGTTCTGTTTCAAAACTGCCCTCCTTAAACTTGAAAAATAAGGTGTGCGGCTTTCCATCGGCAACAAAATCATAACTCAGTCTGTATGCAGCATCTACATTAGAGAAATACTTCTCGTTCGGTTCAAGAACCGAATAACTGAAATATACTGGCTCATCGTCTAACGACAGTACAATCGAACCAATAGGTGTAATCAATTCCATATCTAAAAAACTATTCACTTTGTTAAATATAGTTTGCTTTTCGCTTCCTGCCATTTTCAAGCATTCCTCACTCGTCTAAGATAACTTCACATATATCTCCAATGTCACAATGAAAGACCTTACATATTCTCATTAAAACCTCGAGAGATACCGGCTCATTCTTATTTATTTTTTTCGCTGCGTAAGGTGTAAGTTCCGCAGCTCTCGTCAAATCACTTCTTTTCATCTGATTATCTATCATCAATTTTTGAAGTTTATTATAACTTATCTTCATTACTAATGCCCTTTCCGTCAGAACAACTATTTGTTATAGTCATGTAATTATCATTCTACATAAAAATCATTATTTTTTCAACATCTCTCATTCTTGAGTTTCCGCAGTGTTACTGTCAAGTAATCGTTGGCAACTTTCTTTTTGATTTATCTTTTTGTTGAA
>NZ_JAPJQP010000005.1:0-74162 GCF_030825015.1 Mediterraneibacter sp.
TGTTTGTCTTGGTCAAAAATCACTACTAGCAATTCTTTCCCTCTTTACTGTTTGGCATTGAACACTTAATGAGGTCTTTCACGAATTTTGTGTGAAAGCCGTTCGACGTAGTCGAACCTCATTTCGGATCAATGTAGTTCTTAAAAATTTTTCTCTTTAAAGAAATTTTCAAGGGTTGTTGTCTATTGTTCAGTTATCAAGGTTCTTTCTTTGTTCTGTCTCAAGCGACAGCTTTTATATTTTATCAAAAGCACTTTCGTTTGTCAAGAACTTTTTTATTTTTTTGCTGACCGCTCAAGCGACAGCTTTAATAGATTACCACATCGCCGTGAGATTGTCAACAACTTTTTTTCACTTTCTGTTTTTCGCCTCCGCGTTCTCAGATAAGTTCTTTCGTTGTCTTTCGCTATCCGTCTTTTCCAGTTTCCATTCTTTGGCTGTTCCGCCTCCGCGTCTCCAAAAGTCTGTCTCTGTATTTTGAATAGCTGTCATCAGCGACAAGTGATATCCTATCATGTACAGCGGTAATTGTCAATGTTTTTCTTGTTTTTTATTTATTTCAGACAATTCAAACAATTTTCCTTTTTCTTCTTTCTTTTCAGTCACAGCCACTGCCCGGACCGAGGCAATGTTTCTCCATAATATTTTTATCAGATTTATGAATGTTTCTGCAATCACCGAAAGCGCCAAAAGGCACTTTTCGGGATTGTAAGCGATCGCCAAGGTATCAGGCAAGCCCAAACTTCGGCTCGTCGCCATCTCAAAAAAACAGTCCGCTTTCGGAACTTTCAAATCACTCCGACTGCCGAACTGTTTTTATTTGCTCTTTATCCCTGCTTTATTTACGAATCACATTGCTGCTTTGTTATCGTTAAATATGTTTTCCCATCTCATACGCTTTTTCTAATGCCTCATGTCCTTTAATAGTCCCCGGTTCATTCACTCCCCCTGCAAATACACTTCCCACCAGATGCGCTCGCTCAAAACAGTCTATCCACCCAGTCAATCCACTGACTGCCCGCTCAGGAACTCCCGGTTCATCTTCTGCTGCAGACGACAGCATATAAATATCCGTAAACTTATAATCTGAATCATACAAACTGTTTGCCCGGTCAATCATTGTTTTCATCTGACCGCTCATTTCATAATAATAGATCGGAGTAGAAAATGCGATAACATCTGCGTCATGCATTTTTTGTGTAATCACATTTGCATCATCGTCAATGACACAATGTCCCAATTTATGACATGCCATACAGCCTTTGCAAAACGCAATCGTTTTATCTTTTAACGAAAGTATCTCCACCATATTTCCGGCAGCTTCAGCGCCTGATGCAAATGCCTCCGCAAGTTCTTCTGAATTGCTGTTATTCCTTAAACTTGTACTGATTACAAGAACCTTTTTCCCCATAAATTGACCTCCGTATACAAAATATCATTTTAAAACGATATTTCTGCCTCTCTTTACTTACATTTTTGCATGTACCAATTTTAATCTGTGAAAATCATTGCCTTCCAGCTCCTGCCGAAGATTCCACAGACGCTTAATTTGCCTGCAGTCACCGGAAGAGCCAAAAAGCACATTCCAGGATTGTAAGCGGTTCCAAGATCTCGGGCAAGCCCGGACTTTGGCTCATCGCCATTGCAAAAAATTGCCCAGTCCTCACGGTCTGAGCAATTTCTCGCTTTCAGCCTGTTTTCACAGACTTATTTATCATTTTCATCGTTCATTTGGAATTAGAATTACATCATACCCATTCCACCTGCACCGCCTGCCGGCATAGCCGGTGCATCTTCTTTAATTGTGGCTACAACTGATTCTGTTGTCAGGAGTGTAGATGCAACACTCGTTGCGTTCTGTAAAGCGCTTCTTGTCACCTTAGCCGGATCGAGAATACCTTTGCTTACCATGTCGACATACTCTTCTGCATAAGCGTCAAATCCGACTCCCGGATCAGATTCTCTTACTTTATTTACAATGACAGCTCCTTCAAGACCTGCATTTGCAGCAATCTGGTGAAGCGGAGCTTCCAACGCTTTCAAAATAATCTTAGCGCCTGTTTTCTCATCGCCTTCCAATTCCTCTGTCAATTTAGCAACTTCTTTTGATGCATGGATGTATGCAGAACCGCCGCCTGCGATAATTCCTTCTTCTACTGCTGCTCTTGTTGCATTAAGCGCATCTTCCATACGAAGTTTCGCTTCTTTCATTTCTGTTTCTGTCGCAGCGCCGACACGGATCACCGCTACACCACCCGCAAGTTTTGCAAGTCTTTCCTGTAATTTTTCTTTGTCAAATTCAGATGTTGTCTCCTCGATTGCTTTCTTAATCTGTGCAATTCTGTCTTCAATCGCCTTCTTATCTCCGCATCCGTCTACAATGACAGTATTTTCTTTCTGCACTTTCACAGATTTTGCACGGCCAAGCTGATCCATTGTCGTCTCTTTCAGATCAAATCCAAGTTCTTCTGAAATAACCTGACCGCCTGTCAAAATCGCGATATCCTGAAGCATTTCTTTTCTTCTATCGCCATAACCCGGTGCTTTCACTGCAACAACATTAAATGTTCCGCGCAGTTTATTAACGATCAATGTTGTAAGCGCTTCGCCTTCGATATCTTCTGCGATAATAAGCAGTCTTGCGCCTGACTGGACAATCTGCTCAAGTACCGGAAGGATATCCTGAATATTAGAAATCTTCTTATCTGTGATCAAAATATACGGATCATCAAGAACGGCTTCCATCTTTTCCATATCTGTTGCCATATATGCTGAAATGTAACCACGGTCAAACTGCATACCTTCTACAAGATCAAGCTCTGTCTGCATTGTCTTGGACTCTTCGATCGTAATAACTCCGTCGTTCGATACTTTTTCCATCGCATCTGCAACCATCTGTCCAACTTCTTCATCGCCTGAAGAAACTGCCGCAACTCTTGCGATCTGCTCTTTTCCGTTTACTTTACTGCTCATAGCGCGGATTGCCTCAACCGCCTTATCCGTTGCTTTTTTCATTCCTTTTCTAAGAACGATCGGATTTGCTCCTGCTTCAAGGTTCTTCATACCTTCATGTACCATTGCCTGTGCAAGCACTGTTGCTGTTGTTGTTCCGTCTCCGGCTACATCATTTGTCTTGGAAGCAACTTCTCTGATAAGCTGTGCTCCCATATTTTCAAAACCATCTTCCAATTCAATCTCTTTTGCAATCGTCACACCATCGTTTGTAATAAGCGGCGCACCGAAAGATTTATCAAGAACGACATTTCTTCCTTTCGGTCCAAGTGTTACCTTTACTGTATCCGCCAACTGATTTACACCTTTTTCAAGCGCTGTTCTTGCTTCAGATCCGTATTTGATTTCCTTTGCCATCGCTAAACATCTCCTTATTCTTCTCTATTATCATCTATCTGCTGCTATTTTTACTCTGTTACGATTGCGAGAATGTCACTCTGTTTTACGATAATATACTCTTCTCCATCCAGTTCCACATCTGTTCCTGCGTATTTAGAGTAAATCACTTTATCTCCTGCATTCACCTGCATTACTACTTCTTTTCCATCTATATTTCCGCCCGGTCCTACAGCGATCACTTCTGCTTCCTGCGGTTTTTCTTTCGCCTGTCCCGGCAAAACAATACCGGATTTCGTCGTTTCTTCTGCTTCTAACTGTTTCAAAACAATTTTGTCACCCAACGGTACTAATTTCATTGTAATTCCTCCTTAATTTTCGTTTGTTAGCACTCTTTTATTACGAGTGCTAAACTTCATGAATATAAAATAGCACTCCATTTTCAATTTGTCAACACAGTTTATGAGGATTTTATAGAAAAAATAACGAAACGTATCTACACACGTTTCGTCATTTTTCTTCCTTCATATACATTATAAAATCCATTTTCGATCCGAAGTTTCAAAAACTTCCGGTCATCACGGCAATATCTCTCTTTCACAACGCCTGTACAATACAAAAGCTCCGTCCTTGCCGAAATATAACATCTGTATTTTGCATCAAGCGAAATTACCGTCAGTTCATCCTCTTTCAGTTCAAGATAGATATAATCCTCTTCCGGATCATATTTTTCAACTCTGCATTGTCTTGTAGACTCATCAAATATTCCATCTGCAGATATGATCTTCTCCATACGCAGATCTACGGGATTTCCTTCGTACATCGTCCTTCCTCCTGCCTGTCTTCCTCTGACTTTTCAACCTTGCCAAGAACTACATACGCTCCTTCTTGATTTTCTCAAGTTCTTCGAACACATAGTCATTCAATACTTTTATATAAGTTCCCTTCATTCCTGAAGAACGGGATTCGATCACTCCGGCGCTTTCAAATTTGCGCAGTGCATTCACGATAACCGAGCGTGTAATCCCCACTCTGTCTGCCACTTTGCTTGCCACAAGAATCCCTTCCGTTCCGCCAAGCTCATCAAAAATATGAATGATCGCTTCAAGTTCAGAAAAGGAAAGTGTACTGATCGCCGATTGCACAATATGTTCCTTACGTGTCTCTTCCGCACTCTCTTCATTTACAGAACGAAGCATCTCCAAACCGACAACAGCCGTTCCGTACTCACTCAAAATAATGTCATCAATCGAATACGTTTTGTCCTGCTTATAAATAAACAATGTTCCAAGACGTTCCCCTGCAATATCGATCGGAGTTACAATCGCCTGGCATCCCTGCACAGCGTCCGCTGAAAATCCAAGTGTTTCCAAATTCACATTTTCTTTCGTAGAAAGAATGCTGAGAAGTCTCTCGTTTAACATCTGATCAATGTGAGAGCCGACTGCTTCTGTAATCAGCTCATTAATTTCCTGCACTTTCGAACTTTTACTTACGCCGAGAATTTTTCCTTTCCTGCTTACAACAAGAACGTTCGAATCAAGAATTTCGGTCAACACCGCACAGATATCATTAAATACGACCTTACTTGAATTATTGTTATGAAGCAATTTATTAATTTTTCTTGTTTTGTCTAACAGTTGTACGCTCATTATTTCCTCCGTTTGCTTTTTAAAGCCAATAATTGTATACACAAATCCAGATAAACAAATAGATAATAATATGCTATCACACAATTTTTTGAATTTCAATACATTTCCAATTTTTACTTCTTTTTTGTTCTCTTTTTTATAAATTTTCTGCGTATAAACAATTTTATTCCTTATTTTTCGATTGTTTTAACATATCCGCACTTTTCATCTGCACAGACAAGCTTATTTCCCTTCTCCACCATATATCCTCCGCAATCAGGACACTTTTCTTTTGAAGGCTTCTGCCATGACATAAAATCACATTCCGGATTATTCTCACAGCCATAATATTTTCGCCCTTTTTTTGTTTTGCGGATCACAACATCTTTTCCGCATACCGGACACGGCACACCGATCTTTTCGAGATACGGCTTCGTATTCCTGCATTCCGGAAATCCCGGACATGCGAGGAATTTTCCATGAGGTCCGTACTTCACTACCATGTTTCTTCCGCACTCCTCGCAGATCACATCCGTTACTTCATCTTCAATCTTCACGCTTTCAAGCTCAATCTCTGCGCGCTTTACCGCTTCATCCAAATCAGGATAAAAGTTACGGATCACATCTTTCCATGCAACTTTTCCTTCTTCAACCATATCAAGAAGTCCTTCCATATTTGCCGTAAAATTCGCATCTACAATGCTGGGGAATGACTGTTTCATAATATTGTTTACCACTTCCCCTATTTCCGTCAAATACAGATTCTTTGCCTCTTTTGTCACATAACGACGTCCGAGAATAATAGAAATTGTCGGAGCATATGTGCTTGGACGCCCGATTCCAAGCTCCTCTAACGCTTTTACAAGCGTCGCTTCCGTATAATGAGCTGGTGGCTGCGTAAAATGCTGTTTCTTATCAAAACTTTCCTTTGTAAATACAGAATCCATACTCAAATGTCCTACTAAAACATTTTTCTCTTCTTTTTCTTCATCGGCTTCTGTATACACTGTGCGGAAACCATCAAACACAAGTCTTGAAGTAGAAACCGCAAACCGATATTCTTCAGCGGCAATCTTAACCGATGTAGACTCATATTTTGCCGGCATCATGCGGCTTGCCGCAAAACGTTTCCATATAAGCTGGTAAAGACGAAACTGATCTCTTGTAAGAGAGTCTTTGATAGACGCCGGAGTCCTGCTGATATCTGTCGGTCGGATTGCTTCATGAGCGTCTTGTATTTTCTTGCCTTCCGCCTGTTTTTTCTGACCTGCCGCAACGTATTCTTCTCCATATACAGATGCAATATATTCTCGAGCCGACGCATCCGCTTCCTCTGCGATACGGGTGGAATCTGTACGCAGATAAGTGATAACACCGACTGTTCCGCCGCCCTTAATATCAACGCCTTCATACAGCTGCTGCGCAATGCGCATTGTTTTCTGGGTTCCAAAATTCAACGCCTTTGCAGCTTCCTGCTGCAGCGTACTTGTCGTAAACGGAAGCGGCGCTTTTCGGATCCGCTCACTTGTTTTTATATCATCCACTTTAAATTCCGCATTTTCGATCTTCTCAACGATCTCATTCAATTCTTTTTCTGATCTGATCGTCATTTTTTTCTGATCTGTTCCATAAAACTTCGCTGTAAGCGGACGTTTTTCTCCTTTAATCTTCAGAATCGCATCAAGCGTCCAATATTCTTCCGGAATAAAAGCGTCTATTTCTTCTTCCCGATCCGCCACAAGGCGAAGAGCTACCGACTGCACACGACCTGCGCTCAGTCCTCTCTTTACTTTTGCCCAAAGCAGCGGACTGATCCTATATCCTACCATACGGTCAAGAACGCGTCGAGCCTGCTGAGCATCCACCAAATTCATATCAATATCCCGCGGAGCTTTTAGCGATGCTTTCACCGCATTTTTCGTAATCTCATTAAAGGTGATTCTGCGCATCTTCTTTTCATCCAGCTTTAGCGCTGTCGCAAGATGCCATGAAATCGCCTCTCCTTCACGGTCAGGGTCGGTTGCCAGAAAAACTTTATCTGATTTCTTCGCCTCTTTTCGCAAAGCTGCAAGAATATCACCTTTTCCCCTTATTGTAATGTATTTCGGTTCGTAATCGTGTTCAACGTCAATTCCAAGCGAACTTTTCGGAAGATCCCGTACATGTCCCTGCGAAGCCGCAACAGTATAATTACTGCCCAAAAACTTTTTAATTGTTTTCACTTTCGCAGGAGACTCCACGATAACAAGATAATGTGCCATAAAAAATAACTCCTCCATCCAGGCGGTATATGCCCATTTTTAACCCCAAACTATCTCTCAAATTACTAAATGCAGCTTAAAGCAGACTGCAAACTATTTTTTCCTCAAGTGATAATATAATAATTTTTTGATATCTCCCGTATGTACCCTCGCAATTCCAAAGAAACCAGAATCTCCATAACCTTTCGGACTTCCAATTTCGTTTCCCGCAAAATCTCTTCCACACTCTTTGGGTACAAACCGAGACAACTATACAACAATTCCTCTTGAGTTTCAAGCGTTTTTTTATTTTTGCTGTCTTTCCCGCTTTTTTTATTCATTTCCGGTGATCCATCTGTTTTTTGTTCAGATAAGTTCCATTCTTCCAATATCATTTCCGGTGAAAGTAAAATTCCCGCCCCCTGACGGATCAATTCATTGCATCCAATGCTCATTTGACTATTCACCGGTCCCGGAAGCGCGTACACCTCTTTTCCCTGCTCCAATGCCATATCTACTGTGATAAGAGAGCCGCTTTTTCTCCCCGCTTCCATAACCAGCACCGCATCAGACAGACCGCTTATAATCCGGTTTCGAGCCGGAAAATGCTGTGGAAGCGGAGGCGTCTTTGGCGGTAATTCCGAAAGGATTCCTCCCCCCTGCTCAAGAATATCTACATAAAGCCCGATGTGTTCCCTTGGATAGCATACGTCCACACCACATCCAAGTACCGCAAACGTCTTTCCCCTTCCCATCAAAGCTCCTCTGTGTCCCATTCCATCAACTCCCCGTGCCATCCCGCTGATAATCTGTATTCCACATTCTGCCAGTGCTTTCCCGAAATCAACCGCATACTTTTCTCCATAGGGGGTACAGCGCCTTGCCCCAACTAAAGCCACCTTTTTCGCTTCTTCATCCGGGAGATTGCCTTTCACATAAAGCGCATATGGATAATCTGTAATCTGCTTTAGATTTTTAGGATATTCCTCTGCAAAACAGGGGATAAAACGAATTTCTTTTTTGCGTAGTCTGTCATACTCTTTTTCCAAATCTTCTTGCTGTTTCGCCTGTAAAATTTTATTTCGTTCTCTTTCATTCAAGAACTCCATTTCTTTCAACTGCATTTCCTCCATAGAATAAATCGCTTCTGCCGTTTTCATACACTGACGCAGACGGATTTTTTTTCGCACATTTATTCCTTGTATTTTCGCAAACCAATATTCATATTCCATATAAGACCCTTTCAAATTATAATTCTGTTTTTACGTCATCCTTTTCCTTGTTTTCAACTATCTGTCCACTCTATTTTCCATTCTCATCAAGTATGCTTTCTGTAATCCATGCGATACCCCAGTGATTCTTTCAAATGACTTATCGTGATTGCTTCACTTGCTTCCAAATCCGCAATCGTTCTTGCTGTTTTCAAGATCCGGCTATATCCCCTTGCCGTCAGCCCCATAGTGGAAAACGCCTGCTCCATCACTTCTTTTTCCGCTTTGCCCAATCTGCAGTACTTGTTTAACGCCTTCCCTTCCAACATTGAATTTGTCGCAATCTCCGTTCCTTTGTATCTCTGTCTTTGTATGTCCCTGACACGGCAGATCCTTTTTCGTATTTCTTCCGAACTTTCTCCTTTCCTCTCATCTGACAAATATTCGTATTTTACACGGGGCGCTTCCACACAAAGATCGATCCTGTCCAGAAAAGGACGGCTGATACGATTCTGATATGTTTGGATCTGCATCGGCGTGCAAGTGCACTTTGCATCAGGAAAACATCCGCACGGACACGGATTCATCGCTGCCACAAGCATAAAATTTGCCGGAAATGTATAATTGCCGCATGTCCGTGACAGATTCACATATCTCTCTTCCAGCGGCTGCCTGAGCACTTCTAATGTATCTCTTTGAAATTCAGGCAGTTCGTCAAGAAACAGCACCCCTCCGTGAGCCAAACTGATTTCTCCGGGATGCGGAATCATCCCGCCTCCGACCAGCGCAGCCTTCGTCGCCGTATGATGTACTTCACGAAACGGACGATCTGTGATCAGCGGTATCCTCTCATCAACCAGACCCAATACACTATATATTTTTGTGATTTCCAAACTTTCCTTTAAATCAAGCGGCGGCAAAATACCGGCAATGCACTTTGCAGTCATTGATTTTCCGCTGCCCGGAGGGCCGATCAGCAGAAGATTATGACCTCCGGCAACCGCGATTTCCGCCGCCCTTTTGACAAATTCCTGCCCTTTCATATCCGCAAAATCGGGGAATTTTGATTCTCTTTGAACTGTTTTTCTGAAATTTTCATCCGTTTGTATTCTTTCGTTTTGGGCATTCTTTCTCTTTCTTCCGTACCTCATTGCCTCAACCGTTTCCTGTAGAGTTGCAACTCCTATAATCTCCATTCCACTGACAAGCGACGCTTCCGTTACGTTTTCAGACGGAACAATACATCTGCCTATTCCTTTCTCTTTGGCTTCCATTACGATGGGCAAAACCCCGGATACTTTTTTCACACTTCCCCCAAGACTAAGTTCTCCGATGATTAAACATTCTTTTTCTGTTTTTTGAATCTGTCCTAAAGCAGTTAAAATTGATACCGCAATGGGTAAATCAAACGATGCTCCATGTTTTCGCATTGTTGCAGGCGACAGATTCACAACGGTACGCTTTGCCGGATACTCAAACCCTGAGTTTTTGATCGCAGTTTTCACTCTTTCTCCCGCTTCTTTTACTTCTGATGACAAATAGCCCACCATATGAAATACCGGCAGCCCGTTCGACACATCTGCCTCCACATGGATAAATTCCACTTTCAGGCCTTCAATCACCGCAGATAAAATTGTGCTGAAACTCATTTTCACTCCTTTCTATGAGTTTCCTGTTCTCCTTTGTCACAAATAACAAAAAATCTTCTATCACTTTATTGCTGATTTACGCACTATTTATATAGAAGAAACACCACTTAACAATAATTGAATTCCGACCGATTCGGTCAGACACCTCTTTTAGAGGTTAGATTGCCGAAGATGAATTTCTTCGGGAATGTAGATTTATGATAATTCATAAAGGAAACACCGTCAAGAAAAATGACCTGATTATACAAAAATGAGAGTGAAATCTTTATGCAACGTATTGTCTCAAATCCATATTACTTTTTGCCCTGTCCGATATTTTGCTTCTCGCATAATCTCCTGCTGTTGTATATGTATTTCTATTTGGAAAAGCACGCACAACATGTCTTTTACATAAACTATATCAAATGTGCTAAGAGGTGTTATCTTGAAATCATTCCCAAATCCGCTTACTCCGTCGGAAGAAAAATATTATATCCGTAAATACACAGAAGGTGACCTCGAGGCAAAACACATTCTAATCGAACGTAATCTAAGACTTGTCGCACATGTGATCAAAAAATATCAAAATTCCGAAGAAGAATCTGAAGATTTAATCTCTATCGGTACAATCGGACTAATCAAAGCCGTTGTCACATTCAATCCTGACAAAGGAAATCGCCTTGCCGCCTATGCTTCCAGATGCATTGAAAATGAAATTTTGATGTATCTTCGTTCTAAGAAAAAATCTGCAAAAGAAATCTCTCTTTATGAACCAATCGGCACAGACAGAGAAGGAAATGAAATCAAATTATACGATATTATCGAAACCGACGAAGAGGAGATCGCAGAAAAAATACATCTGAAAGAAAACATCCAAACACTTTATGAAAAAGTCGAAAAAGAATTATCGCAGCGGGAACGTATTATTTTAAAAATGCGTTACGGACTCTATAACGGGGAAGAATATACGCAGCGGGAAATTGCAAGACAACTTGGAATTTCCCGTTCTTATGTCTCACGAATCGAAAAGGGCGCTGTGGAAAAATTGCGAAAATGTTTTTCCAAACAAGAATAATCTCCGGAAGTGCCAAAAGGCACATTCCGGGATGTAAACGATCCCAAAGTCTCGGGCAATCCCGGACTTTGGCTCGTCGCCATTGCAAGAAAAAATCCGAAAACGGGCAGATTTGAACTACTTCCCGCCCGCTCTTAACATGCAATTTTGTAACTGTTATATATAACTATTTGTCATTTTCGAGATCAAGTTCCCAACGTTCTTCAATAACGCCATGCCCCCACTCGGATTTATCATAAGATGCAGCCCTATAAAATCCATGTGTTTCATAAACGTGACGGGCTATAACTTGTGCAGTAATCGTAAGTAAGAAAACTTTCTTATATCCTTTTTCTTTACAAAAATCCAGCGCCATATTCATAAGACGGTTTCCGTATCCACGCTGACGCATTTCCGGTTCAAGCATAAAGAAACGGAGCTGTGCGGTAGAATCATCCGCTTTTGCGATTGCGATACTGCCAGCCGGAACGCCATTACATTCCAGTATTTTCAGACAATCGGTTTTAGAATTAAAGTTATGAACAAAATGATAAACAATTTCGTCCACATATGCGGAAAATGTTCCGCTGAGATGGCGCTCTGCATAATAAAGTGTCTTATGTCTGGAAATAACGTACTCTATATCACTCTGTGTAAACGGGCGTATTGTTATCACGTCGTTTGCATCACTCAGCTTATTGCGTATCAAAACCATAGACTGCCATACTGTATACTGGTCTTCCTCACTTAATTTATTGAAAATAGCCCCGATATGGTTGCTTTGAATATCACTCAATCGGTTGATCTCTTTTTGTCCCAGCTGCGTTAATCGGATATATCTAATTCGACTGTCAGTTTGAGACTGTGTTTTTTCAATCAGCCCATGCTTTTCGAATTTTGCAATCATTCGACTCATATAACTGCGGTCGATATTCAGCTGCTGAATCAAAATATTTGCCGTACAGCGCTCTGTTTTGCTGATTTCAAGTAAAACATCTTTTTCTGTCAGTGTATATCCTGTATCCAAAATAGCAGAGTCGATTTGTTTCAATAAGCTTTGATAAACTTTGTTGAAGCCTTGTATGTCAGCAATTTGGTCAGCGGAAAACATGATTACCTCCTAATTCCTGGCTTTAGGTGATATTTCATTCCAAAGAGTAAAACCCAGAATTAAAATTCCGCCTATAACCTGCCATATTGTCATTGTTTCACCTAAGATAGCGACAGAAATCAATACTGCAACCAATGGATCGATATAACTGAGAATAGCGGCTTTTTGTCCAGGTAACTCTTTCAGCGAAGAAAAGTACATACAGTATGTTACACCTGTATGGATAAAACCTACAATAAGAAGATTTACCCAGCCTGTAAGATTCAGATTTCCTAATGTCACTCCACCGGTCATTATAACATATGGAATCAAGATAACAATCGCAGAAAGGAACTGCAAAAAGGTTCTATGAATTCCTTCAACATTTTTAATGAATTTGTTAAGCAGAATAACGGCGGCATAAAACAGCGCCGCTCCTAATCCAAACAATATACCGATAAAATCATTACCATTCCTTAAATCACCAATACCGGTAATCAACACAAGACCTAACGTAGACATCAAAAAACATATAATTTGCTTACCGCTCAATTTTTCCTTAAAAAGAATTGGACAAACGACCGTAACAATAACCGGTGCAAAATAATAGCTTAATGTTGCAGCAGAAATAGTTGTATATTTGTATGCTTCGAAGAGTAAAATCCAGTTTATGCCCATTGCAATTCCTGATAATAATAAAAGCAGCAATTCCTTTTTTATTGATCTGAAGTCTATTTTTTGTTTTGTAAATATTAAATATACAAAAATCAATGCAGCCGCAAGAATAGCTCTATATAAAGCAAGTTCTCCCGAGCTTATGGCAATATTTCTTGTGAATATTCCCAATGTACCAAAAATAGCCATAGAAATACTCAACATAATTTTAGCATTTATTCGCCCCTTCATAATCTTTACCACTCCAATTTCTTCGAATTTCTTAATACTTCAATATCACTCATTGATATTTGAATATCACACACATGTTAATACATGTCCCCAGCTTCTGTTATTGCCGATGTAATATACTGCTTTCATTTTCTCTCCTACTTGGCATATTTTTATGCCAATACTTTAAATGTTGACTGAAACAATTATATTATGTATTGTGGACTGTGTCAACTAAATGTTGAACTATAAGAATCAGAATATATAAAAACAGAAACCTTGACCGTATCAATCATAAGATCAGCGGCTTTGCCAGTTTGATCGAAGAGAGGATAGAAAATAAAAATCGCTGAAGTATAAAACTCCAGCGATTTCTCTCATTCATCCTAAAGGTAACCCCGCATATTCTCTGGCGAATATGCCTTTTTGTACCTGATGAAATACTGTTCTTATAACTGCGGACCAGCCGAAACAAGAGCTTTTCCTGCCTCGTTGCTCTCATATTTTGCAAAGTTTTTAATAAATCTTCCCGCAAGATCTTTTGCTTTTTCATCCCACTCTGAAGCATCTGCATAAGTGTCGCGCGGATCAAGAATATTCGTGTCTACTCCCGGAAGTTCTGTCGGAACTTCAATGTTGAAGTACGGGATTGTCTTTGTCGGAGCATTTGCAATATCTCCGTTCAAAATAGCATCGATGATACCACGAGTATCTTTGATGGAGATACGTTTTCCTGTACCATTCCATCCTGTATTCACAAGGTAAGCCTTTGCTCCATTCGCTTTCATTTTCTTTACAAGTTCCTCAGCGTATTTTGTCGGATGAAGCTCAAGGAATGCCTGTCCGAAACATGCTGAGAATGTCGGTGTCGGCTCTGTGATACCCCGCTCTGTTCCTGCAAGTTTTGCTGTAAATCCTGACAGGAAGTAATATTCTGTCTGCTCCGGTGTAAGAATGGATACCGGCGGAAGTACTCCGAACGCATCTGCTGACAGGAAAATTACATTTTTCGCTGCCGGAGCTGCCGATACCGGACGTACAATCTTCTCGATATGATCGATCGGATAAGATACACGAGTATTCTCTGTTACGCTCTTATCATCAAAGTCAATCTTTCCGTTCTCATCAAGAGTTACGTTCTCAAGAAGCGCATTTCTCTTGATCGCATTATAAATATCCGGCTCTGACTCTTTGTCAAGGTTGATTACTTTTGCATAGCATCCGCCTTCAAAGTTGAATACGCCGTTGTCATCCCAGCCATGCTCGTCATCACCGATCAGAAGACGTTTCGGATCTGTAGAAAGTGTTGTCTTACCTGTTCCTGAAAGACCGAAGAAGATTGCCGTATTCTCACCGTTCATATCTGTGTTTGCAGAACAGTGCATAGAAGCAATTCCTTTCAGCGGCAAATAGTAGTTCATCATAGAGAACATACCTTTTTTCATCTCTCCGCCGTACCATGTATTCAGAATAACCTGCTCACGGCTTGTAATATTGAACATAGCCGCCGTCTCAGAATTCAAACCTAATTCTTTGTAGTTTTCTACTTTTGCTTTTGATGCATTGTATACAACAAAATCAGGTTCAAAGTTCTCAAGCTCTTCCTCTGTCGGCTGGATAAACATATTCTTTACAAAGTGAGCCTGCCAAGCAACCTCTACGATAAAACGGATTGCCATACGTGTGTCTGCATTCGCTCCGCAGAATGCGTCAACAACAAACAGTCTCTTATTGGAAAGCTCTTTCAGCGCGATTGCTTTACAAGCATCCCATGCTTCCTGGCTTGCCGGGTGATTGTCATTCTTATATTCATCTGATGTCCACCAAACTGTATCTTTGGAATTCTCATCCATTACGATGAATTTATCTTTCGGGGAACGTCCTGTATAAATACCTGTCATAACATTAACAGCTCCCAGTTCGCTCTCCTGTCCTTTTTCAAAACCTTCAAGGCTCGGATCTGTCTCTTCTTTAAAAAGCAGCTCATAGGAAGGATTGTAAACGATTTCCGTAGTTCCTGTAATACCATACTGACTAAGATCAATGTTTGCCATAATATGTCTTACCTCTCTCTTTCTAAAATGTATATTTCACATCTACGCCTCTTTACATCAGCGTTATGTCCTCATTATACAAAATCATCTTCCAAAAATCAACAATAATATT
This sequence comes from Mediterraneibacter sp., assembly GCF_030825015.1. NCBI lineage: Bacteria > Bacillati > Bacillota > Clostridia > Lachnospirales > Lachnospiraceae > Mediterraneibacter > Mediterraneibacter sp. The sequence goes on from NZ_JAPJQP010000005.1 coordinate 15,254, forward strand.
TATCTAACTCTCATGATTATATGAAAGTTTTATAAATTCTAAATTCATATCCATCCATTTGTTTCTGTTAAAAATAAAATCGCCATTGCAAAAAATGCAGGATTTCATTACAAATCCTGCATTTTCATACTAATAACTTTCTCTAAAAAAATTATACGTTCAAAATCTCCTTCACAATGTCTTTCATTTTGTCTGCATCGCATTCTCTTGTATGTCTGATCTGGGAATTTCGAATCTCTTCGATAGCATTCGGAACTTTCGTTGCCGACAAAGCGCTCAGTTCATCGATCAATTCAAATTCATCCTGATCTGCATATTTCTCATTAATTGCCGTCATCACACTGTGAATAAACTTATACGGACTTGCAGTTGAAGCTACAAGGCATTTCTTTTCATCCTGACTGTCATCGCGATACTGCGCACACACATAAGCCGCCACTGCCGTATGCGTATCCATAACATATCCCGTTTTCTCATAAGTCTTTCTGATTGTCTCTTTCGTCTCCTCTTCTGTTGCAAAACCTCCGATGAAATCACCGAGCTGACCACGCATCTCTTCTGTGATCTCATAAACGCCCTCTTCTTTAAGCTGTCTCATCAGTTCGGCGTTCTTCTCTGCATCCTGTCCTGCGATCGTATAAATCAGGCGCTCCAAATTACTGGAGATCAAAATATCCATAGACGGCGAAGATGTCAGGATAAATTCTCTGTTTCTGTCATAAACCCCTGTCTTAAAGAAATCAAAAAGCACTTTATTTTCGTTAGAAGCACAGATCAGTTTCGCGATCGGAACTCCCATCTGTTTTGCATAATAAGCAGCCAGAATGTTTCCGAAGTTTCCTGTCGGAACTGTCACATTGATTTCTTCTCCTGCCTTGATTTCCTCATTTTCAAGAAGTTTTGCATAAGCGTAAACATAATATACAACCTGTGGAACGAGACGTCCGATATTAATTGAGTTCGCGGATGAAAACTGATATCCCGCGTCTGCCAGTTCTTTTGCCAGCTCTTTATCTTCGAAGATTGCCTTCACGCCGCTTTGTGCATGATCGAAGTTTCCGTGGATTGCCACAACCGCCGTGTTCTCGCCTTTTTGCGTCACCATCTGAAGCTCCTGGATACGGCTGACGCCTCCCTTCGGATAAAATACGATAATCCTTGTTCCCGGAACATCCGCAAATCCTGCAAGAGCTGCTTTTCCGGTATCTCCCGATGTCGCCGTTAAAATTACGATCTCATTTTTTACTTCGTTCTTTTTTGCCGATGTAATCAAAAGATGCGGCAGAATCGACAACGCCATATCTTTGAATGCGATCGTCGCTCCGTGGAATAATTCCAAATGATAAGTGTCTCCTACTTTTACAAGCGGCGCAATCACTTCTGTGTCAAATTTTGAGTCATATGCGCTGTTGATGCAGTGTCTCAATTCTTCTTCCGTAAAATCTGTAAAAAACTGTTTCATCACAGCATAAGCTGTTTCCTGATAAGACATCCCCTTCAATTCATCCATCGTAACGTCAAGCTTTGGAATGGATTCCGGGACAAACAGACCTCCGTCGTCTGCCAATCCTTTTAAGATTGCCTCGGATGCTGTCACTGTTTTTTCGGAGTTTCTTGTGCTTTTATACAATAAATTCATCATTTTACCCTCTTTTTTTCTTTTTTGTAACACAATTTTCAACTACGCATATTGCCGGCTTGTCAGGCTCTTTTTCTTTCCCGCCTTATACAGATCGCCACGATGCCGCATATTGCCATCAGCATCGGATAGATCAGATATGGCATAAAATCAAACGGTGTCAGTCCGGTAAGAGCTGCAGCCGTAAGAAGCTGGGCGCCATATGGAATCAATCCCTGCCCTACAGATGTAAATATATCCAAAAGAGACGCTGATCTTCTGGGGTCAACGCCAAATTCCTCACTGATCTCTTTCGCGATCGGACCTGTCATAACGATCGCCACCGTATTGTTTGCCGTACAAAGATCAACAAGAAATGAAAGCAGGGCAATTCCTCCCTGTGCTCCTTTTTCTCCATGAATCCGGCTTTTGATCTGATCCAGAATAAACTGGATTCCGCCGTTCATCTTCACAAGCGATACGATACATGCCACAAGAATGGATATCACCGTAATATCATACATTGATACGACACCATCTCCTACAACAGTAAACATATCCTCTAAAACAATGTTTCCCGTTATCACTCCGGCTATAAGCGAAATAACCGTTCCGCCGATCAGTACAAGAAATACATTGATCCCGATCAGCGCTCCTATAAGCACAACAAGATATGGAACTACCTGCAAAAAATTATAGTCCAGATTTCCCTTGATATTATACGCTACATCACGCGTCATAAACCAAAAGAACACGACCGTAACAATCGCCGCCGGAAGTACGATCAGAAAATTCATCTTGAACTTATCTTTCATCTCGCAGCCCTGTGTTTTCACCGCTGCGATCGTCGTATCGGAAATCATCGACAAGTTATCACCGAACATTGCCCCGCACACAACAGCCGCCACACAGATCGCCATAGAAAATCCTGTCTGCTTACTGATCCCGACTGCAATCGGAGCAAGCGCCGTGATCGTTCCGACAGAAGTTCCCATCGACACGGAAATAAAGCATCCGATAAGAAACAATCCTGCCACTGCGAAATGAGGCGGAATAAGCGACAATCCCAAATGTACCGTACTGTCCACTCCGCCTGCCGCAGTCACCGCTCCCGAAAAAGCTCCAGCGCAAAGAAAGATAAGACACATAGTGATAATATTTTCTTCTCCGAGACCTTTGGCGATCACTCCCATCTTCTCCTGAAAGCTCACTTTACGATTCTGTAAAAATGCAACGAATAAAGCGATTAAAAATGCAACAACTGCCGGCATTGCATAAAAATCTTTAAACAGGATGCCCGCGCCTAAAAAGATTACTAAAAAGACACCAATCGGCAGAAGCGCAGAAGCCTTTCCCTTTTGTTTTTCATTTCCCATTAAATTCTCCCTTTCATTTTAGATATGATAACAAAAAGGCGGCAGCGCTGCCTGCCGCTTCCCTTTTTGTCTGAATTCCGGCTAAAAGAAGCCAAAACTTTGTATATTATTTCTTTTTACTGTTTGTATAATTGACAAGTCCGCCTGCCGCAATCAACTTCTGCATAAATTCCGGGAACGGCTGTCCTTTAAATTCAGTTCCTTTTGTACGATTGTAAATCATACCGCTGTCAAAATCAACCTCAACCTCATCCCCTGCGTCAATTCCTTTTGCCGCCTCCGGGCATTCAATGATCGGAAGTCCGATATTAATCGCATTCCGAAAGAAAATTCTTGCAAATGTTTCTGCAATAATGCAGCTGACCCCCGCCGTTTTCAAGCAAAGCGGCGCATGTTCTCTGGATGATCCACACCCAAAATTCTTATTTGCCACAATCAGATCCCCCGGCTGTACTTTTTTCACAAAATCCGGATCTATATCTGCCATCGCATGGCTTGCCAGTTCCTGTGCGTCAAAAGAATTCAGATATCTTGCAGGAATGATAACGTCTGTATCTACATTGTCTCCGTATTTAAAAACATGTCCGTGCGCTCTCATGATCTTCCTCCTTCTTTCTGTTCTGCACATTGAGTATCTTGCAGCTCCGCCTTATCGCCTGCCGCACTTATTTTCTCAGGATTTGCAATATATCCTTTAATTGCACTTGCAGCGGCAACTTCCGGAGATGCCAGATAAATGAGCGAATCTACATGCCCCATTCGTCCCACAAAATTGCGGTTTGTCGTGGAAACGCACTTTTCTCCCGCTGCCATCACGCCCATATGTCCGCCCATACACGGACCGCAGCTCGGTGTATTCACGGCACATCCTGCATCAACGAAGATATCAAGCAGACCTTCTTTGATACATTGCTTGTAAATCTTCTGTGTAGCCGGAACAACCATTACGCGCACATCAGGATGTACTGTGTGACCTTTCAGGATCGCCGCAGCTTTCCTCATATCTTCCATTCGTCCGTTCGTACAAGAACCGATCACAACCTGATCGATCTTAACCTGTTCCTCTGCCTCGATCTCATCAATCGTCTTTGCGTTTCCCGGCAAATGCGGAAACGCTACTGTCGGACGTACTTTTGACAGATCAATTTCAACCACATCGTCATACACTGCGTCCTCATCTGCCTCATAAACTGTATACGGTTTCACAGAATGAGCGTTAAGATACTCGATTGTCTTTTCATCCACCGGAAAAATTCCGTTTTTCGCACCGGCTTCAATCGCCATATTCGCCATTGTAAAACGATCATCCATAGACAGTTCTGCAATTCCGCTGCCTGTAAATTCCATTGATTTATAAAGCGCACCGTCTACTCCGATCTTACCGATAATGTGAATGATAATATCTTTTCCGCTTACATATTTTCCCGGTTTTCCTGTCAAAACAAATTTGATCGCCGACGGTACTTTAAACCAGATTTCTCCTGTCGCCATTCCGGTTGCCACATCAGTCGTTCCCATTCCTGTTGAAAACGCGCCCAAAGCTCCGTATGTACACGTATGCGAATCCGCTCCGATGATACACTCTCCGGCAGTAACAACTCCCGCTTCCGGAAGGATTGCATGTTCTACACCCGATTTTCCTTGTTCAAAATACCATTTCAGTCCCTGCTCTTTCGCATATTCGCGAATCGCTTTGGAATTTTCCGCCGATTTGATGTCTTTATTCGGTGTAAAATGATCCGGAACAAACACAACCTTATCTTTATCAAATACTTTATCCGACATCTGCTTGATGATCGGCAGAGCCATCGGTCCTGTAATATCATTCGCCATTACAATATCGAGCTTCGCTTCGATCAACTGACCCGCTTCAACAGATTCCAGTCCTGCATGAGCAGCCAAAATCTTCTGCGTCATCGTCATTCCCATTTTTAAGACCCCCTTTATCATTCATGATATGATCTTTGCCACATCTTTTTATTTCTTTGCGATATATCCTTTTGCTGTAAGCGCTTCTGCACAGAGCACTGCTCCGCCTGCCGCTCCTCTTACTGTATTATGTGACAGTCCGATAAATTTAAAGTCATACATACTGTCCTCTCTGAGACGTCCGATAGACACTCCCATGCCGCGCTCATAATCTACGTCAGCTGTCACCTGCGGGCGGTTTTCTTCCTCAAGATACTGAATAAACTGCTTCGGCGCGCTCGGAAGTTCTGCTTCCTGCGGAAATCCTTTAAAGTTTACCAGTTTTTCAATCAGCTGTTCTTTTGTCGGTTTCTTTTCAAAATTGATAAATACTGCCGCCGTATGTCCGTTTAATACAGGAACGCGCACGCACTGACATGTAATCTTCGGAAGTTCTGCTTTTACGATCTCGCCATTCTCTACTTTTCCGAGAACTCTAAGCGGCTCCTGCTCGCTCTTTTCCTCTTCTCCGCCGATAAACGGAATAATATTTCCCAACATTTCCGGCCAGTCTTTAAATGTTTTTCCTGCTCCTGAAATCGCCTGATATGTCGTAACAACAAGTTCTTTCGGGCCAAATTCTTTCCATGCTGCCAGACACGGAGCATAACTTTGGATCGAACAGTTCGGCTTTACGGCAATGAATCCTCTCGTTGTACCGAGACGTTTCTTCTGGTCTTTGATCACTTCAAAATGTTCTGCATTGATCTCCGGCACTACCATCGGAACGTCCGGAGTCCAGCGATGTGCGCTGTTGTTTGATACGACCGGAGTCTCTGTTTTTGCATACGCCTCTTCAATCGCTTTGATCTCGTCTTTACTCATATCAACCGCACTGAAAACAAAATCTACAGTCGAAGCTACGTGCTCCACATCGTTTACATTAAGAACAACAAGCTTTTTCACAGCCTCCGGCATCGGCGTATCCATTTTCCATCGATCGCCTACCGCTTCCTCATATGTCTTTCCTGCGGAACGCGGACTTGCCGCAACCGTTACTACCTCAAACCACGGATGATTCTCAAGCAGAGAAATAAATCTCTGACCTACCATTCCTGTCGCACCTAAAATACCTACTTTTAATTTCTGTTCCATCTTCTTTCTCCTTTTTCCTGTTGTTTTCTCTGTTATCTCCATTATCTTCTATCTATATCTATAAAAGCCTGACAATATGAACTACTCTATAAAGCAGGCTGTTCTTTCAGATATTGACGCTCTTCCCTGATTACCGCTTCCATCGCATTCTTGCCCGGCGCGCCGATCGTATTACGCATCTCCACACATGTTTTCATACTGATCGCATCATAAATATCCTCTTCGAAAACAGGAGAAATCGCCTGAAATTCTTCCAAAGACATATCATCCAAAGCTATCTTTTTTTCGATACAGTATAAAACAAGTCTACCGACAATCCCGTGGGCATCCCGGAACGGAACTCCGTGATTCACGAGATAATCCGCAGCGTCCGTCGCATTTGTAAAACCATGCTTTGCACTTTCTTCCATGCGGGCATTATTAAAACGGATCGTTTTCAGCATTCCCGTAAATAATGCAAGACATCCTTTTGTCGTGTCGATCGCATCAAATACAAGTTCTTTATCTTCCTGCATATCCTTATTATATGCGAGCGGAATCCCTTTCATCGTCGTCAGAAGCGAGGTGAGCGCTCCGTAAACTCTTCCTGTTTTTCCACGTACAAGTTCCGCAATATCAGGATTTTTCTTCTGCGGCATAATACTGCTTCCCGTACTGTAAGCATCATCGATCTCAACAAATTTGTATTCATTCGTATTCCAAATGATCACTTCTTCTGAAAATCTGCTCAGATGCATCATAATCGTCGACATAGCAGATAAAAGTTCGATCAGATAATCTCTGTCCGAAACGGAATCCATACTATTTAATGTCGGACCGTCAAATCCAAGAAGCTGCGCTGTGTATTCTCTGTCCAGAGGATAAGTTGTTCCTGCCAAAGCTCCGCTTCCGAGAGGACAAAGATTCATCCGTTTATAAATATCCTGCATTCTCTGATGATCGCGTTTAAACATCTCAAAATAAGCACCCATATGATGCGCCAGTGTGATTGGCTGTGCCTTCTGCAAATGTGTAAATCCCGGCATATACGTCTCGGTATTTTCTTCCATCAATTTCAAAAGGACTTCCAGCATCTCTCTTAACAGCCCGTCAAGATTGATAATCTCATCCCGTGTATATAACTTCATGTCCAAAGCGACCTGATCATTTCTGCTTCGTCCCGTATGTAACTTTTTCCCCGCATCCCCGATCCTGTCGATCAGGTTCGCCTCTACGAAGCTGTGAATATCCTCATATTCTTCTGTGATCTCAAGTGTTTTATTCTCTACGTCTCTTCGGATGCCTTCAAGACCCTCTATGATCTGATCCTTCTCTTCCCCGGTCAGGATGCCCTGTTTTTCAAGCATCGTCACATGCGCGATGCTTCCTCTGATATCCTGTTCATAAAAACGCTTATCAAAAGAAATCGAAGCGTTAAAATTATAAACTAACTGATCTGTTTCTTTCGTAAAACGACCGCCCCATAACTGTGCCATTCCATCTCCTCTTTTCTGTCCTGCATTTTCCACCTAGTTTAACACATTAACGTGTGAAATGTCTATACCTTTTATAAAAACTGTTACTATTCTCTGTCACGACTGAGCTGCTGCTTCTCTCTGTTCATGTTCTCTCATTGAAAATTCACATCCACAGTAATCCTGTCTGTACAATCCATATTCTTTCGATAATTCTACAGACCGTTTATATCCGTTGCGTTTCTTAAAATCCGACACCAAATACTCTACTCCATACTTTTGTCCGATCTGCAATCCAATCTCATTTAATTTCTGAGAATTTTTCAGCGGACTGATGCTTAACGTCGTTGTAAAATAATCAAATCCGCCTGCCGCCGCCTGTTGTGCCGCTTCTTCAAGACGAAGTTCATAACATTTCATGCATCTTGCCCCGCCCTCTTTCAAATGTTCCATTCCTTCTGCCATTGCATAAAACCGTTCCTTATCGTACTTCCCTGCAAGAAAGGAAACCGGATATTGAAACTGCATGTCTTTTATCAGTTTCTGCTGCTCTATAATCCGTTTTGTATACTCACTTTCCGGATAAATATTCGGATTATAATAAAATACTGTAATCTTAAAATAATGTGACAAATATTCCAACACATAACTGCTGCACGGCGCACAACAGCTATGGATCAAAAGCGTCGGAACCCGACGCTCCTCTTCCAGACGTTTCAATATTTTATCTAATTCCTTTTGATAGTTGATCTTCTGAACATTCATCTTAACCGTTCTCCTGTGCGATATATTCTTTTCCGTTTATTCTATGTATAAGATATCACCTCTTTTTCTAAATTACAATGTTAATCCGTTTCCTATAAAGCAATACGTTATAAACGAACACACTGACGCCGGCTCTCATACATTAATCTTAGATACTTAAATAAGAACGGAAGTGACTCTGTGAAACCTTTACTTGAATTAAACAACATCAGTTATTCTTATCATACAATAAACGGAGAAACAAAAGCTTTATCCGATATTTCTTTTCAGCTTGTCCCCGGAGAATTTACCGCCGTTGTCGGTCCTTCCGGATGCGGGAAATCCACGCTTCTTTCTTTGATCGCAGGACTTATGGAAGCAGAGCACGGAACAATCTTTCTAAATGGTGAACCATCGGAAAAGAAATCAAAAGAAACTGCAAAAATCGGCTATATGCTGCAGCATGACCATCTTTTCGAATGGCGGAGTATTTTTAAAAATGTCCTGCTCGGCGCTGAACTTAATAAAAGTGTATCTCGAGAAACAAAGCAACATGCAAAGGATCTTCTGCGCCAATATGGATTAGAACGTTTTATCAACTCCCGACCGTCCGAACTGTCCGGCGGAATGCGGCAGAGAGCGGCGTTGATCCGCACTCTCATGTTAGATCCCGAACTGCTCCTTTTAGATGAGCCTTTTTCCGCGCTTGATTACCAAACACGCCTTACTGTCAGTGACGATATCGGAAAAATCATCAAACATTCAGGGAAAACCGCACTTCTTGTAACTCATGACCTCTCAGAGGCAATCAGTCTTGCCGACAGGATCATCATATTGACAAAACGCCCCGCGCACATTGCACGTATCGTTTCGATTTCATTTCCCCTTGAAAAAGATACCCCGTTAAATCGCAGGAACGCCCCTGAATTCAAACAATATTTTAATGAAATATGGAAGGAGCTGAATCAAGATGAATAAACAATCCAGCGGGCAGAAACTTTTTTTAACCCGTCTCCGCCGCCATCATATGACCGTTTGCATCAGCCGTATCCTTATCCTGATCACTTTTCTTTTTCTTTGGGAAATATGTGCGCATTTCGAAATCATAGACTCCTTTATTTTCAGCAGTCCTTCAAAAATCACACTTTGTTTTTGGAAAATGATGAAAGACGGATCTCTTTTACAGCATATCGGCATCACTTTATACGAAACATTTGTCAGCTTTATACTCGTCATAGTTTTCAGCATCCTGACGGCAATCTTACTTTGGTACAGTAAAAAACTGTCAGAAATACTCGAACCGTACCTTGTTGTCTTGAACAGTCTCCCGAAGTCCGCACTCGCCCCTCTTCTCATCGTATGGCTTGGCGCAGCGCCGAAAACGATCATTATTGCCGGAATGTCTGTCGCAATTTTCGGAAGTATCTTAAATCTGTACACTGCTTTTATTAATGTCGATCAGGAAAAGATCAAACTGATCTACACGCTGCACGGAAAACGCAGGCATGCGCTTACAAAAGTCGTGCTGCCTGCCTCCGTTCCGGCAATCATAAGCAATATGAAAGTCAACATAGGACTTTGTCTTGTCGGAGTCATTATCGGAGAATTTCTCGCCGCGAAAAGCGGACTCGGATATCTGATCATCTACTCCAGTCAGGTTTTTAAGATGGATTGGCTTCTCATGTCGATTATTTTGCTCTGTATGATGGCGATGGGATTGTACGCTCTGATCAATGTAGCAGAGAAACGGGTATTAAAAAGATATTGAATCAAAAAAGAAACAGAGACGGAAAACTTTCTGACATAATTTCCCTGTCTCTGTTTCTTTTTCCCAAGTCTTATTCTGAGTCTGTTTTACTCTTTTCCTATCCGAAGAACTTAGACCAATATCCCTGCACAAAGATAAATAACACGATCAGCGGAAGGATATATGACACATAGATCCGTGACCATTTCGGGAATTTAATTCCCTCTCCTGCATTGGCTTCCTTACGGAAATTCCTCCATCCCCAGCCGTAGCGGCTTGTACAAAATACCAAATATACAAGGCTTCCAAGCGGAAGGAGATTATTGCTGACGATAAAGTCTTCCAAATCAAGGATTGTACTTCCTGCACCGAGGGGCTGGAATCCGCTAAGCAGATTAAATCCAAATACACACGGAAGAGAAAGTAAAATGATCGCGACCAGATTCACCGCCACCGCTTTTCCTCTTGAACATCCCGTCAGATCCATTGCAAATGAAATGATATTTTCAAACACCGCAATGATCGTCGATGCCGCCGCAAACAACATGCAGAGGAAAAAGATGCTTCCCCAAATTCTGCCGCCTGCCATAGCGTTAAATATATTCGGTAATGTAATAAAAATAAGATTCGGACCGCTGTCCGGATTTACCCCAAAAGCAAAACATGCCGGGAAAATAATAAATCCCGAAAGAAGCGCCACACATGTATCAAGAATCGTTACGCAGACTGCTTCTCCTGTCAGACTTCTGGAACGATCTATGTAACTTCCAAAAATTGCAATGGCTCCGATTCCGAGACTCAACGTAAAGAACGATTGTCCCATCGCCGCAAACACAACTTCCATCAATCCCGCTTCTTTTACTTTTGCAAAATCAGGAACAAGATAAAATGCCAGTCCTTCTCCGGCGCCTGAAAGTGTAACAGAGCGCACCGCAAGAACGATCATAAGCGCAAGAAGCATCAGCATCATAACTTTTGTAATTTTCTCCACGCCTTTCTGAAGTCCGATACGACAGATAGCAAAACAAAGCGCTACAACAATAATCATGCAGACAGTCATAATTCCCGGCTGACCCATCAGCGTACCAAATTCCTTTTCGATCCCTGCTGAATCCAAGCCTTTAAAACCTCCTGCCGCCATTTTAACAAGATACAGAAGCAGCCATCCTCCGATCGTTGTATAAAACATCATAAGCAGATAGTTTCCTGCCATGCCGAACCATTTATACCAATGCCATTTTGTACCGAGCGGCTCTAATCTGTCAAAAGATAATGCCACACTGCTTTTAGAAGCTCGTCCCACCGAAAACTCCATTACCATGATCGGCAGACCGAGTATCAACAAGAACAGCAGGTAGATCAATACAAACGCCGCACCTCCATACTGCCCTGTAATGTAAGGAAATCTCCATACATTTCCAAGACCGATCGCGCATCCCGCTGAAATCAGAATAAATCCAAGACGGGAGCCGAATTTTTCTCGCTTCATAAAATTCCCTCTCTTCCCTTTCATAAGTCGCTTTTCATATGCCGCTTTTTATGAAGCGCCTCCTATGCATGATTTTTCATGTGCCGCTCTTCACAAAGCCTTTCTCATATGTCACTCCTTATGTATCCGTTTTAATGTTGTACAGCATTATAACTGCACAACTATTAATGTACCATATATGCCCACTTGTTTTCTACTGTTATTTACAAATTATTCTGTATTTTTATACTCCGCCTATTTTTATAACAGTTCCTCCATACCACAGTTACAAAATCCGGGTACAAACTTATTTACAAACAAAACTCTTACATATGCCATTTAGCCGTAAGCGAAGATTTAGCTGCGATAACAGTGAAAAAGACAGCACCCCTGCAAATCTACTGCAAATCTGCTCATTTATTTTCCCGCGCATCCTCATAAAACGCATCAAGAGAACTTACAACCATTTGAAATGTAAGCCGGGCCGCATATTCAGGCGGCATCGTTTCTCCCTTTTCAAGCCATGTTCTAATAAAACCAAGGCATCCGTTAAAACAAAATGAATAAAAATATTTCATTTCCGCAAACTTTTCAGGAAAGCGTTCTGCCAACAGATCGCGGCTGTTTTCTTCTAAAAACTTCTCAATCCGTCTGATAAATGTAATATCTCCGTATGGACCAAGAAGGGCACAGCCGATTTCTCTGTTATCACTTAACACGCGAAACAGATCTTCTATGAACAAATAAGTCGTATCTTTCTCAATCTTGATCGGATGCTCCATAATCGCCCGTTCTATTTCCTCGATCATATCATCTTCAATCTCTTTTAGCAGAGACGGAATATCCGAATAATGTAAATAAAACGTCGAACGGTTAATATCAACTTCATCTACCAGTTCTTTTACTGTAATCTGTCCAATACTTTTTTTCTTCATAAGACGGGCAAGTCCTGTCCGAAGCTGATTTTTTGTTTTCCTCACCCTGCGGTCTGTCTTTCTTTCCATATCACTTTCTCCTCGCATAATATCGCTTTACATACATCAACATATTCTTCAGCATTGTCGTTTATCCGACAATTCAAGCTTTTATTAATGGTTGTAAATCAGTTTCTACCTTAATATAATACTCTTTATCAAGAAAATCAACATTATATCTATTAATATACGAGGAGTTTTGATATTATGAAGAAATCATTCCATATTTTTCAGCGTGATCTCTCACGGCTTTTGCACAACAAAGCGGCAGTTCTTGTTCTGATCGGCGTGTGCCTGCTGCCTTCTCTGTATGCATGGTTCAATATTGCAGCCAACCTGGATCCCTATGGCAACACAGCCGGGATCAAAGTCGCAGTTGCCTGCCTTGACAAAAAGGCATCTGCGAAAAATCTTTCGGTCGATGCAGGAAAAGAAATTGTCAAAAATCTGAAAGAAAACAAAAAACTCGGATGGACGTTTACTTCAGAAAAAGAAGCTGTCAACGGAGTAAAATCGGGAAAATATTATGCTGCTATCATTATTCCCGAAGATTTCAGCAGCTCTCTGCTCAGCATTTTATCCGGCGACTTACAGACGCCGCAGCTTGATTATTACATAAATGAAAAAGCAAACGCTATCGCCCCTAAAATCACAAGCACAGGAGCAACCACGATTCAGGCGCAGATTAACAGCACCTTTTCTTCTGTTGCTTCCGAATCTATTTCCGGCATATTAAAGCAGTCTGCATCAGACCTGTCTGCCACACTTGGATCTGTCAATTCCGATATCACGAAAACACTTGATAAAACCGAGGAAAATATCGTCTCCTACGAACAATTTCTAGAAAACTTTAGTACAAATGCGCAAAAATCCGGCAGTCTGATCGAGCAGGCAAAATCCGCCTCCACTTCCTTAAAATCAGCCGCCCAATCAGGATCCGCCGCTTTAAACAAATCATCCCTCATCCTTTCCGGCACCCGAGACGCCGCAGGAAATTTCTCTTCTGCTCTTTCCTCTTCCCTGACACAAGGAGAAATTCTGCTTGGACAGGCACACAGCGCCGCATCAACGGGACTTACCGATCTTGAAAGCGCCGCACGTTCTGTCAACGGATCGATCGGAAACGCGCTTAATTTTGCAGACTCCACTGCCACATTAAACGGAACGATCCTAAACGAACTGAATCAATTAGCCGCCCTTATTCCAGGCTCTCATCTAGATTCCGCTATTGCCGGCCTTCAGACTCAAAATGCCGATAATCAGGAAATGATCCGTGCCTTGAGCGCAGGCAATACCGGAATTCAAAACGCCATCAACACAACCGCTTCCACCCGTGAACAACTGTCTGAGGTCACATCCGCTAATATCGATAACCTTCACGCGCTTCGTGCTGCTTTGGATGAAAACATTTTGCCGCAGCTAAATCAGACATTAGATACGTTCTCCTCTTTGACCGGAGAAATGAGCGGTCTGCTGACAACCCTTCCGTCCTCTTCCGATCAGGTAAACGTCCTGCTGGATCAAATGAATACCGGACTTTCAAATACAGTAACTGCTCTTGAAGGTACAAAGACCGCACTTGCAAATGTTCAGGATCACCTTAGTTCCATCCGCGCAGACTTAAATGCACTTTCAGGTTCTGACATATATGAAGCGCTTCTTTCATTAGAAAAAGTCGATGAACAATCGATCTCTGCCTTCATGTCTTCTCCTGTAAAAATAGAAACAGAAAGTTTCTATAAAGTAGCAAACTATGGATCGGCAATGACGCCTTTTTATACAAATCTTGCGATTTGGGTCGGCGGTATCGTTCTTATTGCGATTTTTAAATTAGAAGTAGATAAAGACAGTTCTATGCTCCGTTACTCTTCTTCCTCCCTCTATTTCGGACGCTGGCTGTTATATATTACTGTAGGAACGGTTCAAGGATTCATCGTCTGCGTCGGAGACGTTTTCCTAAAAGGCATTGAATGTGCACATCCCGTTGCTCTTGTCTTCACCGGAGTGATCTGCTCGTTTGTATATGTCAATATCATTTACGCACTTTCAATCTCCTTTAAACATATTGGGAAAGCATTGTGCGTCCTCCTTGTCATCCTGCAGATCCCCGGATCGTCAGGCACATATCCGGTAGAGATGACTCCGGCATTTTTCCAAAACATCCATCCGCTTCTTCCGTTTACTTACGGAGTATCTGCAATGCGGGAATGTATTGCCGGAATGTATGGGAACACATATGTTCACAATCTGCTGCTCCTTCTCCTTTTCGTTCCTGTCTCCTTACTGATCGGACTTGGAATAAGACCTCTGCTTTCAGGTCTAAATCGACTTTTCGATATAAAACTTGCAGAAACCGACCTAATGCTTGGAGAGACACCCGACAGAAGCATCGGACGCAGCGTACAGCTTTCCCTCTTACTGAAAGCCTCTTTATCACAAGAAGAACTTCAGATACAAACTGCTGAAAAAGCACAGCGTTTTGAAAAGAATTATCACCGGATGATCCGATTTGGTTTTTTTGCTATTTTGACCATTCCGCTCATTTTCCTGATCCTTATGTTCAGCCTTGAATCCAGGATAGTATTCCTCATTCTTTGGATCTTATCGATCATTTTGATCGCCGCATGGCTGATCACGGTAGAATATATTCACAATGAACTGATCACACAGCAGGAACTGTCCGGCATGTCCTTTGAAGAAATGTTAAAATTATTCAGAAAAATTGAGGAGAACCGACTATGAAAAACATCATACGCATTGTACGAAACGATATTCATAATATCCGAAAAAATGTAATTGCCCTGATCGTCATCTTCGGTATCACCGTTGTCCCTTCTCTTTATGCGTGGTTTAATATCGCTGCAAGCTGGGATCCATATAAAAATACCGGAAACTTGAAAGTAGCCGTTGCAAGCCTTGATAAAGGATACAACGGAGAACTTCTTCCGGTTCAGATCAATCTCGGTAATGACGTTCTTTCTTCCCTTCGGGAAAATACGCAGCTTCACTGGGTATTTACAGATGCCAAAGATGCGTCGAACGGAGTCAGATCCGGCAAATATTATGCGTCCGTCGTCATTTCCGAAACGTTCAGCAAAGACATGATGAGCCTGTTTTCTTCTAAAGCAACGAATCCGACAATTACTTATTATATTAACGAAAAAGAAAATGCCATCGCTCCGAAAGTAACAGAAAAAGGAGCGGATGCGATCCGTCAGGAAATCAACAGTACGTTTACGGAAACGATCTCGAAAGCAGCTCTCGATGCATTCCGATTTGTCTCTGATGTTTCCGCAGAAAAAGGAGACGCATCACTTGCAGAAAACTTATCCGCCTCACTGTCTGATATCTCCTCTGACCTGAATTCTGCTGCCGGAACCGTACAGGCATTCTCTGCCATGACAGACGCTGCATCCTTAATGCTTGATACGACTTCTTCGATTCTGTCTCAAACCGGAAACGGAACAAAGACAAGCCTCAGCGCACTGACAGATGCAGAAAACGGAATCACTTCCCTTTCTTCTGCTTTATCCGGAACAACCGGCGCAATCAGTCAGGCGTTATCTGACGGAGAAAGCTATTACTCATCCGTCTCTTCCACAGTCGGGACAGCTCTTGACTCTTACAGCTCCAATGCAGAAACAGCAGCAGCTTCCCTTACAGCAGTCTCAAACCGGATACAAACTGTCATCAATGGATATACGTCCCTTGCGGATTCATTAACTGCCATAAAAAATACAAATCCAAATCTCAGTCCTGTGATCGATCCGATCCTGACACAAATTTCTACTGCAATCGAACATCAGACAGATTTAAAAAATGAACTGGATAACGCCGGAACAAAAATTACCGGAGCTGTCCAAAACGCAGCCACTATAAAAACAAAGATCGACGGACTCATTGCCCAGAGCCTGACTTCCGCCGCCGAGGTGAAAACCAGCTATGAGACATCTGTTAAGAGCGAACTGGAAAATTTGGCAGACAGCTTAAACAACACCGGATCTTCTGTATCTGCTCTTTTAACAAAATTAAATGAAAGCGCTTCCGGTCTGACTGATATTACAGACAACGCTTCTGATGACCTTGCTTCTATCCATACTGCACTTTCAGATTCCGCAGCCTTACTGAACAATGTATCCGAACAGCTATCGTCTGCATCCGAGGCGCTCCTGAATCCAAACCGCGACGGACTTACCGCTCTGACTGATTTACTGGCGCAAAACCCGGAGACAATCGCAGCCTTTCTCGCATCTCCGGTCAGTCTTTCAGAACATCCTGTCTATCCGATTGAAAACTATGGATCGGCAATGACTCCTTTCTATTCCACGCTCGCCATGTGGGTTGGGGGAGTTGTACTTGCCGCCATGCTGAAAGTCAATGTCTCAGGCAAAGCTCTGACAGGAGTTGTAAATCCGAAACCTCATGAAACTTACATCGGCAGAAATCTTCTTTTTATAGGGATCGGACTTTTGCAAAGCAGTCTGATCTGCCTGGGAGATCTGCTTTACTTAAACATCCAGTGTCAACATCCGGTTTACTTCCTTTTTGCCGGTTGGTTTACAAGCATCGTATATGTAAGCATCATTTATGCACTGACCGTTTCATTCGGAGACATCGGAAAAGCTGTCTGCGTCATCCTGCTTGTCATGCAGGTAGCCGGAAGCGGCGGAACGTTCCCTATTGAAGTAGCGCCTGCTTTCTTCCAAAAAGTCTATCCGCTTCTGCCATTTACCCACAGCATGAACGCCATGAGGGAATGCATTGCCGGATTTTACAACGCAACCTATTGGAAAGAACTTGGAACATTAGCGCTTTTCCTCATTCCCGCGCTGCTGCTTGGTCTGCTCCTTCGGAAACCAGTCATCCGACTGAACGATTCGTTTACAGAAAAACTGGAAAGTACAAAACTTATCTAAATACAAAAATTTCCGCGTGGATCTTCTCTGCGCGGAAATTTTTTCTTATATTCTCTCTTTATTTTTATCTTTCAGCTCTTATCAACCGGCTTCTCCTTACAGTTTCGCAAGCTTATATCCGGTTGTACTCACAACTGCCGCCGTGTTCCCAAACTCATCCTTGACACGGATCTCATAATACCCCGTCGTCCTGCCGTCCTTTAAGCAGACCGCTTCTGCGATCAGCATCTTGCCTTTCGCCGCTCCAAGATAAGCAATCTGAGAATTCAATGACACCGTCGTATCGCCCTGCCAGTTTGAAGCAACAGCAAACGCAAAATCGGCAAGTGTAAAATAAACGCCTCCCATTACTGCTCCAAGCGCATTCTTATGCTTTGCCTCTAGTGTCAGACTGCACCTCGCATAGCGGTCATCTACTTCGTCTATCACTGCTCCGTTCTCTGCTGCAAACCGATCCTTCTCAAAGAAACGGACGATCTCTTCTGATGGTCTCATTGTTTCTCTGCTTCCTTCTTACCATTCAAATTTTTTCTCCAAATATGCTTTCAGATCTTCGATCTTCACTCGCTCCTGCTCCATCGTATCACGGTCACGCACTGTAACAGCTCCGTCTTCTTCTGAATCAAAGTCATATGTTACGCAGAACGGAGTACCGATCTCATCCTGACGGCGATATCTCTTTCCGATATTTCCACGATCGTCAAACTCGCAGTTATAATATTTGCTCAGCTGTGCAAATACTTTTTCCGCGCCTTCATTCAATTTCTTAGACAGCGGAAGAACACCGATCTTAACCGGAGCAAGCGCCGGATGGAAATGAAGAACAGTACGCATATCCGGTTTCTCTTCTGTTCCGATATTCTCTTCGTCATATGCACTGCAAAGGAACGCCAATACCATACGGTCTGCGCCAAGTGACGGCTCAATTACATACGGAATGTACTTTTCTTTCGCTTCATCGTCAAAATAAGTAAGATCCTGTCCCGATACATTCTGATGCTGTGTCAGGTCATAGTCTGTACGGTCTGCGATTCCCCAAAGTTCTCCCCATCCAAACGGGAACAGGAACTCTACGTCTGTCGTCGCTTTACTGTAGAAAGACAACTCTTCCGCATCATGGTCACGGTAACGTACTTCATCTTCTTTCAGTCCGAGTTCAGACAGCCAGTTCAGACAGAAGTTTTTCCAATAATCAAACCATTCCAAATCTGTGTCAGGTTTGCAGAAGAACTCAAGTTCCATCTGCTCAAACTCTCTCGTACGGAATGTAAAGTTACCCGGTGTGATCTCGTTTCTGAAAGATTTTCCGATCTGAGCGATACCAAACGGAAGTTTCTTTCTTGATGTACGCTGTACGTTTTTAAAGTTTACAAAAATTCCCTGAGCCGTCTCCGGTCTGAGATAAACAGTATTCTTCGCGTCTTCTGTAACACCCTGAAATGTTTTGAACATCAGGTTGAACTGACGGATATCTGTAAAATTATGCTTTCCGCATGTCGGACACGGAATCTGATGCTCTTCGATAAACGCTGTCATCTGCTCCTGTGACCATCCGTCCACAGAACCTTCCAGCTCAATTCCTTTTTCTTCGCAGAAATCTTCGATCAATTTGTCCGCGCGAAAACGCTCATGACATTCTTTACAATCCATAAGCGGATCGCTGAAACCTCCGAGGTGACCGGAAGCTACCCAAGTCTGCGGGTTCATAAGGATTGCACAGTCAACACCGACATTGTACGGGTTCTCCTGAACGAACTTTTTCCACCATGCTTTTTTTACATTGTTTTTCAGCTCTACACCGAGATTACCGTAATCCCATGTATTCGCCAGACCGCCGTAAATCTCTGATCCCGGATACACGAATCCTCTTGATTTTGCAAGCGCCACGATTTTATCCATTGTCTTTTCAACCATTTTTATGCTCCTCACATTTTTTATTCTCAATGGTATTCATTATAACTTGTACAGCCTTATTTTTCAAGCATCATCGCGCAGACAATCTCCATTACTCTCTATGACGTTTTTATACCAATAAGAAGAACAATTTTCTAACAGCATTATTTGTGCATAGCTCCCTTCACCTCAAATTCATACAAGTAAACGTCCTCCAGCGTCGGAGCAACCTCTCTGATCTCATCATACTCTTCCGGACACTTCTGTGTCACTACGCGGACGATAATCTGTCCGTCTTTTCGGAACAGATTACTTATTTCAAACTTTTCTTTCACTTCTTCCAGCTCCTGCTGCCCGATACACATTTCAAACACTTTTCCCTGAATCTTTGCCTGTAATTGTTCGGGACTTGCCTTATCAATAAGCCGTCCGTTTTTCATCAACAGAATTCAAATACATTCCTCCCAGCTGTATTCTAGTATATCTGAATTATAAATTTCAATCCTGCAAAATTGGATAACTTTCATTCACTCTACCTTAATTTTTTTCATTTATCCATTTATAAAGAGAATAAAAATTAAGAACAAGAATTCCTATTGTTAGAAATGCGTGATTTTCATAATTCATATATTCTCTTGTATATAACCAATCGTTAATAAATAATAATATTATAGCAACTAGAACACCTGCTTTGTATTTGTTTGGTTTTAGCCCTTTCATTTTTCATCACCCTATCTTCACGGTCCTATAGCGATAATATCCTGCATTACAAGGAGCGGAATGTCGTGGTTCACATCCCGGGATGTAGCCCGGCACATAGGTTGCATACACCTCATATTTTCCGTCAGGTGGTCCTCCTGTCCCCGCATACACATAATCAACAATAACCTTACAAGGATTAAGATGATGCGGATGTATAAGTTCTACAATACCACAAGCCCCATAAATTATAGATACAATTCCTATCACTGTCTCGCCTGTTATCCGATACTCTGAAGTTGTCTCGACTTTATTTGTAAAAACATGTGTATAATCATTAATGATAATTTCACCATTAGATCACAATGCTATTCTCCGATCACATTTGAAAGAATATTATTTATCATCTTTCTTTAGAATTTTTAAAATATACCAGTATAAAGCTATAATTAATGCATTAAGAAAAACAGCTATTCCAGAAGATATAACATTCAGTCGATCGAAAATAAAAATTGCAACGAATAAAATAACACAAAGAAATAATATTGTTTTTAAAAGTTTCTTTTTCATGCAGGACTCACCTCATATATCCAGTACCCTTGATTGCATGGACCTGAATAACGTGGTTCACATCCCGGAATATATCCCGGAATATATTGCCCATATACAAAATATCCCGTATTGGGTTTCGCATTTGTTTTCAATGCATCAAAAGCAATTTTGCATAAATCAAGTTGGTGATCAAAAATAAGATTTATTGCATATGGAATTGATTGACAAGTACTCCAAATTCCAATAATAACTTTTCCAAGCAACGTTAGGCTTCTACTATTACCTCCATTGTAAACCGTTCCGTTATTATACGCACTTTTATAATCTTTAATGATAATACGCCCATCCGTAAAATATGTTATCTCCGCTCCATTATCTAACACTGTAATTAAATTTCCATCCTCATCATATGATTCAGATTCAATGTTAGAAGGCTCTGTAATATTACATGTACTGCACTTACGTTCCGTAGCATTTGTATTAATCCCCGGAATAACTAACATTAACATTGCTATCGCGGCCATCAAAAAAGCGGTCATTTTATTTGTAAAAATCATTTTATTCATAATTAATCTCCTTTTTTATAACAATCAATCTAATAGTATCTTTTCACTTCAAAATAATATCTCCATTGGTATCACTCCTCACAGCTTATTTCGCAGGATAACATAATAAAACTAAAAATTTAAATATTGTTTAAAAAATCCTTGAAATCATTTTCAGACTCAAATCCTTGACCGGTTTTAATTATTTTTCCCTCTTGTATTATTGCATAATATGGTATCATTTCTATATTATCAAAATATTTTTCAATCTTAGGTAAAAAAACTTCCTTTTCAGCGATTGTATATTTAAGATATACTGGATTTGGGAGTTCCCTATCTGTATCTTCTATAAAAGATTTTAATTTTTGGCATTGGGGACAATCGTCTCTTCCAATAATAACTGTAAAAGTTTCTTTATTTTCCATATAATTTTCAAAATCTTCAACAGTTATTTCCCGCAAACTGATCTTTTTCTCATTGACATTGTAACCAGTTGTAAATACAGATTCCTCTTTTTTATCCTTTTTCATATACAACATATCGAATAACACCATCGCCGCAACTACAATAATGCTTATAACTGCTATTATAATTCTTCTCTTTTTCATTCCCATGTCCTCACTACATCAATAAACTGAAGTAACACCATTGTGAAACAGGCATATCCGATTCCGCACACCACAGTCTCATTTCTAGCGAAGATGCCTAACGCCACCGCCAAACCGACAACTCCTAATATCCAAATACATCTTTTCCATCCGCTTGACTCCCTGCTGATTCGATACCTTCTCAATGCGGTGAAAAATAAAATCACCACCAGAACTCCTGTACACGCCGCCCGTTGTCAAGCTTAAGATTTCCAAATGTTTCAATCCATATAAATAATAAGAGTATTCTTCCCGTGCGATCAGATCATTTTTTATAAACTGCTCAACAATTCCTTCAAACCGATCTTTACTTCTGTTTTTCATCTTTCAGTTTCACCGCATCTTTCGGAATTTCTTCTTGATAAAGAATCCATGAGCATTTGCCTATCATAATGAACTTTGTGACAATACCTGAGCTGATAACTAAAAAATTCAACCATCTTTTATAAATCACTTTCCCAATCATTTGTCCTCTTTCCTCTTTTGTTTGAACTATTTTTTACAGTTCTGATTATACACTATTTTTCTTTGAATTTTTTCAACTTGTAACAAAATGCATGGTTTATTGTAATAACTTGCACTTCACCTCGCTATTTTCTCTGACATTTCTCTGTTTTGGACCTTTATAACAAAAAACAAATCGCAAAGAAACCTTTTCACTCCTTCTATAAAAGATTCAAAAAAAGAAAAACACAGCGCATACTCTCTTCGAATACCGCTGTGTTTTTCCTATATATTCTATATATTGTTTATTTCTCGCCCGTTTCCCACAAGTTTATATTCAATGTGAAACTATCTTTCTCCGATTCCCATCGAACGTCTCCGTTATATTTTTCTGCTATTTGCTTTACACTCGACAATCCAAGTCCATGATTCTGTTTATCTGCTTTCCTCGTATGAAGATCTGACACTGTCTCGCTGCATGAATTTTTACAGCAGATTACAACCCCTTTATTTTGGTATATAACAAATAGATCGATCCATTTTTCTTTTTTGCAAAACATACATGCCTCAATCGCATTATCCAATATATTTCCGAACAAGATTCCTAAATCTGTACCGCAAATTTCCAACTTTTCCGGCAGCTTTACATCGAACTTGGCATGAATCTCTTTCGCCTCGATTTCTGCATACTTCATATTCAAGATTCCGTTTACAACTGCATTCGCGGTAAATAATTTCTGCTCTGCCTTTTCTAACTGCTTCAAAATACTTCGTATTTCCCGCTTTCCTTCTTCAAGCTCTCCTGTTTCAAGATATCCGTATATTCCTGCAATCTGATTTTTCATATCATGCCGGATCTTCCGGATTTCCTGTTGATGCTGCTCCACCTGTTCGTAATGAAGTTTTTGATATTCATATTCTTTTAATCGGTTTTTCATCTCGCCTTCTGCGATATGATATTGCTCCTGCTTTCGGAAAAGAATATATGTAATTATATTAATCGCACCGACAATCACTGTCACGATCCAACCGAAAATCAGATCGGTTGATTCTTTCATAATCTGTACTTCATAAAGATAGATAATCAAAACAGCGCTTAATATCGGAATGATCAGAATGCTTTTCTGCACCTTTCTCTCCGGCGTATTTTTCTTACGCCTACTGAAAAAATACAGGACAAGCACGAGGATCAGCCGCAGTTCTGTAAGAAAACGTTGGAAAAACTGTGTGATACTGCTGTCCAATTTCGGCATTTCGGATGCTTCGATATGAAAAAAATATCCAATACTCAACGCAACAATTCCTTCAATCGTAATTACAAATGCAAAATAAGAACTTCCTACAAATAGTTTCCTCTTCCAATTTCCTTCAAAAAATCCAAGTACAACTACGATAAAAATAATTGACACAACTAGATTAACATTCCTGTTTGCAAAATAGTGATTTATAAAAGATGCTATTGCTGCTATCACGATTAATATTGCAAAATCAATTCGGTTTCCCACAATCCTTTTCGGTTTAAAAAAGCACAAGGCAAATAAATAGCTTATTAAACTATTGACTATACTCCATACATATTCCATCATCTACGTCTTCCCCATTTCTTCATCAAAATAAAATTTTGATATACTATGTTGAAGTTCTTCTTATAACTCCTTGCAATCGGTACTTCCGCTCCTGATCGAAGGATTACCTTTTCCCTCTCCACTTCTTTTAATTTTTCCATATTAATGAGATATGAATTATGTATTCTCACAAACATCGAACCTTTCATCTCGTCCTCAATCTGATCTAATCTTCCGTAAAATTCATGATCTCCGCTCTCTGTATGTACAATAATTTTTCTTCTGCGGCTTTCAATATACTCAATCTCATCATAATAGAAAATAAAATCTTTCGTTTTATCTGTAAATTGAATACAATTTGTTCTTTCTTTAATCGTATGCAACGCGCGCACGATCGTACGACATGCAGTCTCTTCATCGATCGGTTTCACCAGATACTGAAACGCCTGCACGTCGAATGCTTTCTGCATCATCTCACTATGATTTGTCATAAAAATGATCACCGCATTTCTATCCTCTGTTCGGATATGTTCTGCCAATTCCAGTCCGCTCAGCTTCTTCATCTCAACGTCAAGAATATACAGTGCATATGGCATATTTCCTTTCTCAAGCAATTCTTCGGCAGACACGAAGCATTCACATTTTCCTGCCATCCCTGTTATTTCTAAACACTTCTCTACATTTTTTTCAATCGAATTTTGTATAAATTCTTCATCTTCACATATCGCTATTCTCATTTGACCTTACGCTTTCTTCTCTTCCTTTATTATTTTCTTTCACTTTTTTGTCTCAGACTTCTGAAATCTAAGCACAATCCTCGTTCCGAAATACACCACATCAAATAAGAGTCTCTAATATTTCCAGTGATTTAAAACGCTTTCCGACATATATATCCGTCATCCGGCTCATCACATTTCCAAGTTCTGTCAATACTTTTTCTGTCACATTAAACGTATATAATTTCTCAATCGTACTTGTTTCTATATATTGCATACTATACAAAGTCGAAGGATCCAGACTCATCCCGTCCCGTACGTCTTTCATGCATTCGCTGCACACAAGTCCGCCTTTCACCGCGCTGAACACGGCAGGCCTTTCTTTATTTCCGCAAGTCATACACTGAAATACCTGCGGCGCCTGTCCGTTGATCGTCAACGCTTTCAATTCAAATATGTAACGGATAAGCATGTTTGGAATATGCGGGTTTGTCAGCGCCCGAAGCGTCTGATAAAGAAGTTTTAACATTTCCCGCTCATCATTAAATTCTTTCGTATAATAATCTGTAAATTCAAGAAAATAAAAACCGTAATATGCTCCGACGATATCGCCGCGCAGCTCGGCAAAATAATTAGAAATACTCGCCGACTGTATCGTGTAAGACGTCCTCCCCTCATACATCGTAAACGTTCCGAAAGAAAACGGATTGACCGCACCGACAAGCGGACTGTTCGGGCGTCTTGCCCCCCGTGCAAACGCCGAGATCTTTCCCTGTTCTTTTGTAAGTATTACAACACGCCGGTCATACTCGCCGACCGGCATCGTAGAGAGCACCATCCCTGTCAGTATAATCTGATTCACGCCGTTCCTTTCTGCCGGAGCTTCCATCTGCTTTCCGGCTGTTTTTATAATTCAGATAATCATCAATCTTTCCTGATGTCATAAACAATTCCCAGTATTCTTCTTTCATCTGTTCCACCTCTTCTTCCGTGATCTTTAAGAATAGTTTCCCCGACAGAAAAGAAGGTCATACTGTATAAAAAATACCATTTTTCGCAAGAGAGAATTATTGCTTTCTATATTATTCGTCCTCTCGATTATTCGTCCTCACGGTATCCGAAATTTTTCATAAGATAATCGCTGTCACGCCAGTTTTTCTGTACTTTTACCCACAGCTTCAAATTCACTTTACATCCGAGCATTCTCTCGATCTCATAACGCGCGGTACTGCCGATCTTTTTCAGCATACTTCCCTGTTTTCCGATAATAATTCCTTTATGAGAATCTCTTTCACATATGATCGTCGCGTCGATATGCATTACTCTTCGTTCTGCCTTCATCCGATCGATCGCCACTGCGATTCCGTGAGGAATCTCTTCATTCAGGCAGTGAAGCGCTTTTTCACGGATCAGTTCTGCCACGATCTGACGCTCCGGCTGATCTGTGACAGTATCTTCATCGTAAAACTGCGGTCCGTACGGAAGATATTTTAAAATTACTTTTATAAGCTCATCTGTATTATCTCCGGATCTTGCCGATACGGGCACGATCTCTGCAAAATCATATTCTTTTCTGTATGCATCGATAAATGTCAGTATCTCTTCTTTTTTCACCATATCGATCTTATTAATAACAAGAATAACCGGAGTTTTCACTTTCTTAAGCTGTTCGATAATATGACGGTCTCCCGCCCCGATAAAAGCAGACGGCTCAACAAGCCAAAGCACAACGTCAACTTCATTCAAAGAACGCTCTGCAATATTTACCATATATTCTCCAAGCTTATTTTTTGCTTTGTGGATACCCGGAGTATCCACAAAAACAATCTGTCCTTCCTCTGTCGTTAAAACCGTCTGGATGCGATTTCTCGTCGTCTGCGGTTTATTCGATGTAATCGCGATCTTTTGTCCGATCAAATGATTCATTAATGTTGACTTTCCTACGTTCGGTCTTCCGATCAAAGTTACAAACCCTGATTTAAAATCTTCTCTCATATCAATATCCTTTCCTACGCTTAACATTTCTCGTTCTGTCATACTTCTTAACTTAATGTTCGGATCTCCATAAACATCTCTTTTTGTTCTTCTATCTTTTCCTCGCTTCCGATCACGCAGATTTGATCTGCGTCAAGCACCGCTTTTAATATTTTTGCAAGCGCGCGGATATCTTTTTGATCTGCCGAAAGGATCTGCTCTCTTTCCCGGCGGATCATTTCCTCTGTCACGCGGCTCATATACAGGTTCATAGAACGGCTTCCTTTTGCGGCTGGATTCATCGGGCGGTCGATATTACTGATCGTTCCGATAATAAATTTATTCATATCTCTGTCGTCTACATTAAAGTTTTCGAGATAATCTACAACGCCTTCGTAAATCTCCATCGTTTTCTCAAGATTCGGATCGCGGTACGAGATCAGATAACCTTCTCCGATCCGGTTAAAATTGCTCATACATCCGTAAGCTCCGCCTTTCACGCGGACGTTCTGCCACAAATAATCGTAGCTTAAAATCACTTTCAAGATCTGAAGCGCTCCTGTATATTCTTCTCCGCCGTCAATGAAATTGCCGACTCTTGCAACGTACTGTACTTTTGAAGATGTTTTAAATCCTTCGTTTCTTTTTTTACAATGAATGATGCATCTGTTTTCTTTCGCTTCTGTCTGTACCGCATCTGCGTCATTTAGCTGTTTTGATACAGCCGCAAATGCATTTTCCATATAGGCAAGTCCTTCTTTTGCCGAAGTATAGCTGACCATCATATTATCTGCGCAAAAGATCTGTTTTGAAATTGCTTTTAACCGACAGATCAATTCTTCTTTGTGGTCGTCAAAGTTTTCTTCGATCTCTTTTACTATTTCGTAAAATCCGATTCCGTCTGTATCGTCTTTAAATTTTGCAAGAGGCGATGTATATGACAGCGCACGCAAAGCGGCAGTCGTATGTCCCGATGACAAGAACGACATACTAAGGCGTGATTTCAGCATCGCAAGAATTTCTTTTAAACGTTTCTCATCGTCAAGCTTAGAGCAGGTCAGTATTTCCCGCATCATAGAGAAAAGAACGTCCATCTTCGGATACAGTGATTTTCCTTTCATTTCAAATGTCGCTTTGAATTCCTTTTCCTTTACTTTCTGTGCATCTGCATATAATTCAAGCGATGTTCCGATTCCGCCTGTATGGATATTGATCTCATTAAACAGCTCTCCGTACTCGTAATTTTCTGTATCGATAATGCCGAGAACACTTTGCAAAATGCCGACGTACGGAAGATCTTCTTCCTTGATTGCGGAAAGGTCGAACATAAGCGTTACATACCCGATTCCGTTTGTCTCAACGTTATGATAGATCGTTTTCACTCCGTCTATCTCCATCTCTTCGTTATAAACAGGCGCGATTTCAGGAGAAATATCTTCTCTTCCGAGCACCGGGATCTTCGCCAGATCTTCCGGCGCGGATTCTTCTTCCTGATAGGCTTCCAGATCTTTTGTATCCTGCACAAGTTTCTCAATCTCTTCTTCGGACAGACTTTCTTTATACGCCTGCAGTTTTTCTGCAAGCTCCCGATCCATTCTCGCAGTCCTTCCCTTCTCCGGTCGAATAATTACGATCGCCCCATGCGGATTCTCCAAAAGATAATCTCGGATCAACTGCTCAAAATAGCCTGTTTCGATCTGACTTTTCAAAAACTCAAATGTCGGAATCGCCTCCATATGGATAAACGGTTTTTCTTCATCATAAAGCCAGCTGTCGAACAACTGAAGTCCGTACATCAATCCTCTCGGATAACTTCCGAAGTCTGCCTCTCTGAAACGGAACTCATAATAATTCAATCCGGCCTGCAATGCCTTTTTATCAATTCCGCCTTCTGCAATATTTCGCAGCGTATTTTCAATCACTTCCACAAACGCTTCCTTCTGCTCCATATTTGCATTTTTAGAAATAACAGAAAAAATCGGCTGATAAACTCCATTATCATATGATCCCATAATATCTTTTCCGATTCCCGCGTCAAGAAGCGCTTTTTTCAGCGGCGCTCCCGGAGCAGATAAAAGCGCATAATCTAAGATCTGAAATGCAAGATAGAGCTTTTCATCTAAGGAAGTTCCGATCACTTTATTATAAGAAAGATAAGTGTTATCCTCTTCGCTTTCATCGCTTGCTATAGAATATTCCTGAACAATCTCCTGCATTTGTGAAAACGGCTTCTGATATTTAATCTCCGAATCAACCGCAATCTCATCAAAATCAGACAAATACTTTTCATCAAGCCAGTTCAGTTTTTCTTCCATATCCATATCGCCATACAGATAAATATAGCTGTTTGACGGATGATAATATTTCCTGTGGAAATCAAGAAACTGTTCATACGTCAGCTCAGGGATCACTTCCGGATCACCGCCGGATTCATTTGCATACGATGTATCCGGAAACAGAGAATTCAAAATCACCCGGTCAAGCACCCCTTCAGGTGAGGAAAACGCGCCTTTCATCTCATTGTATACAACTCCCGAAAGTTTCAGCTCCTCATCCGGCGCATCCAGTTTATAGCTCCATCCTTCCTGACGAAACGTTTTATCCTGCTCATAAATGTTCGGATAAAATACCGCGTCCATGTAGACATGCATAAGATTCCGGAAGTCTTTATCATTGCAGCTTGCCACTGGATAAACCGTCTTGTCAGGATAAGTCATCGCATTTAAAAATGTATTAAGCGATCCTTTTACAAGCTCTACAAAAGGATCTTTTACCGGAAACTCTCTCGATCCGCACAATACCGAGTGCTCCATAATATGAGGCACTCCCGTACTGTCTGACGGAGGTGTGCGAAAACCGATGGCAAACACTTTATTTTCATCATCATTTTCCATCAGAAGAACTCTT
The DNA here is from genome assembly GCF_030825015.1 of Mediterraneibacter sp. Lineage (NCBI taxonomy): Bacteria > Bacillati > Bacillota > Clostridia > Lachnospirales > Lachnospiraceae > Mediterraneibacter > Mediterraneibacter sp. Next base: position 44,556 of record NZ_JAPJQP010000005.1, read on the forward strand.
GCCCCGCTCTTTTTATGACGCAGAAGTGTTCCTTTTGAATTCAGATCAGATAAATCTCTGCTTTGTACGATTTCATAAGCTTTCAAATCACATATACTCATTTTTTCTCTCCTTCATATCTCGTTTTCTATTACGTCTTTAATTATTTCTTTTTCTACTATTTCTTTATTATTTCCTTTTTATGATTTCTCTCCTGCAGTTTCTTTTCCCATTGTTCCATTCCTCACTATTCCACTCCGCATTATCCATTCCTCACTATTCCATTTTCTGTTGTCTCTTTCTTGTTATGAGTGGGGCGCAATTTTCATTGTACCACTTCAGGAAAACCTTTACTGAAATGCATTTCTCCATCTTCTGTTATAAATACTGCTTCTGTATCCGGTGTCTGCTCGATCAGTTTTAATCCTTTTTCTAATCCAAGCGCAAAACATGCCGTACTTAATCCGTCACCGTCCACCGACTGCTCTGATAAAACGGTCACAGCCACAAGCCCGTTTTCATACGGATATCCTGTTGACGGATCTAAGATATGATGATACTGTTTCCCATCTTTTTCAAAATATCTTTCATACACACCGGACGAAACAACCGACCTGCCTGCAATTTCTACGGCTGCCACTGTTTCGCTCCGATCGGCAAAAGGCTTCTGAATCCCGATTTTAAACGGCTCGCCATCCGGTTTTTCTCCGATGCATAATACATTTCCTCCAAGATCGATGACTGCGCTTTTCACACCTTCTGACACAAGATATTCTTTTACCTTGTCTGCAATATATCCTTTTGCAACAGCTCCGAGTTCAATTCCCATTCCTTCTTTTTTAAACCGCAGTCTGTTTCCTGTCAATTCTACATTTTCATAACCTACGCAAGCTTGCTTTTTTGCGATTGTTCCCGCATCCGGCACGATCGTTTCTCCCGAAGTAAAATCCCACAAAGAAGACACCGGCTCGATCGTAATATCGAACGCTCCGTCAGACAGTTCGCTGTAATACAATCCTTTTGCGATCAGCTTTGCACACTCTTCGGATAAAAGATAATATCCGTCTTCCTGCGGAAGTGTTCCGTGATTCAACTCGTAAATTTCACTTTCAGGAAGTGTACGGCTGAATATTTTTTCATATTTATCACAAAGTTTTAAAGCTTTGTCAATGATCGCTTCTGCTTTCTTCCCCTCTAAATCATAGATTGTAACGGTCACGACTGTATTTAATTTAAAATCACTTTTGCTGACCGGCTCATCAAACTCCTGATTCTTCATAAAAAACACAATCGCTGCAAACAATATGAAAATAAAAACAACACCAAATATAATTCCCTGCCTTTTCTTCAACTATTTATCCTCCCGGTCATTTCTATTTTTCATTTGTTGTTTTTCTTGCTTTTCTTGCAGTTCTTCGAGTTCTTCCATATCAAACTCAATTTCCGGCAGAAGTTCAAAATAAAAATCCGTATATTTTTCACTTAAAGCAGCGATACATCTCGTCTGCAGCATCTTAAACTTCCTTACAGAAAGCTCGTCCTTATTCAACTTAATATAAGCGCTGATCCATAGTTTTCTTCCTGTTCTGACAATATCATAATAAATATCCACACAACGACTTTCCTGTATGATCGGTTCGACCGTCTGCTTGATCTCTGATACCGTCTCTTCCTCAGGGGAGATCAACAGCAGATCTCTTATTCCTGTAAACACCGTTTTAATCGGGATCGGAAGCATGATCATAGAAAGTACGATCGTAATAAACGGGTCCAGATACGGGGTTAAGTTACCGACTCCTTCAAACGGAAACAAAACCGGAAAGAAAAATACAGCCGTCATTCCAAGTGAAAGCATACTGTCCATCTTCCATCCCTGCATCTCTACTGTAATAAGAGGGGAGTTCATCGTTTTGTTTTTCCGCTTTAAATAAAACGTAACTATAATACCCAGAACACACGCAAATAATTCAAACCACGCGACAACTCCGAAATCAACTGTCCGTCCGCCGTGAAATAAAATATTGATACTGTTCGTGATTAACCCAACCGTAACAGAGATCATTGTAATACCTTTTACAACGATGAACACCGTCTCCATCTGCATATGTCCGAACGGATATTTTTCATTGCTTGGCTTATATAAAAGCGGTATTAAAAAGATAGACGGAAGCAGCATAACAAATTCGATCCCATCATATACACCATCCAGCAAAACAGCCTGAGAGCCTGTCACAATCGCCATCACAAGCTCCACGACAACAAACATCAGATTTGCATACAGCGATACAGACATTGCCTTTTTTTCTCTCTTTGAACTTTTTTTACCGATTCTCACAAAATCACCTTTATCTTTGTCTTTTTCTTTAACCTATATCCATACTATATTACATCATATTCCTAATTCTGTATATCTAAGATTTTACATTTCTTCTTTTCTTCTTCCTTGTTGTCCTGCTTCTATTTTCATCTATTTCCTTTTCATTTTTTGTATTACCCAAAACAAAAGGGCGCTTTGCACACCTCGGAAAACTTTTCTTACATAGGGTCTGACTTCCTGTATAACAAAAAAGATCATGCAAGTTTTCTCCCATGACCCTTTTTCCTGATTCTATTACTTTATAAAAATCATTTTTCAACATCTATTTTTCTAAATATCCGTTTACTTCACAATACTTTGCAGTGATTTCCGCAAAATCATGTTTACTCTATAACAACTGCAGTTCCGCTTGCCGTCACCATCAGCATATTTCCGTCATCTCCGAGAACTTCATAATCGACATCAACTCCCACAACAGCATTCGCTCCTACCGCTGCCGCCCGCTGAGCCATCTCGTTAATTGCATTTTGTCTCGCCATCACAAGTTCTTCCTCATATCCGCCTGATCTTCCGCCGAAAAAGTTCGTAAAAGACGCCGCCAAATCCCTGACAAAATCCACACCGGAAACAACCTCGCCAAAAACAATTCCTCTGTAATCTACAATTCTTCTTCCTTCAACAGAAGGCGTTGTCGTAATAATCATACTTTTCCCCTTTCTTTTTTGTATTTTTCTATTTAATAAATAAATTATATGATATTTAGAACTAAAATGCACTAAAAATTTTGATAATTACGATATACTGCCCTTTCAAGTGGTATTCTTATTAATTCCTCTTTCCGGTTATTCTCTCTCTTTGATAACTACGTGAACTGTATCTCCAGGCTGTTTATGAATCTCTTTTCGAATATCTAGAAGATCGTTCCGAGTTCTATGAATGTCTGTCCGACGTTTTCCACACAGACAGACACAGCGTTTTTACAAGAGATTTTGACAGTATCAATGTAGAACTTCCAACTGCCACCGTCTATTATTATGGAATTGATACAAAGACTTTTCAACCGAAAGTTACCATGCAGTCCTACTCACAGGCTGACGATTGCTTTTATACCGACACGGAATACAGGTCAGTCACATAAAGGCATTTGAAAGACCGCCAGCAAAGGCGGGCGGGGCTGTCAACGTGGGCGAATCCCATTTACTTGCCGTTGACTGGCTCGGCTGGATTTGATAATTTATGCTTAAAATATTCATACAGGTCGCTTACATGGTAAAATACATGATTAGGATTATCCTTTTCCAAAGTATCAGCATTATAAGATTCTTGCCATGCCGCCGAAAAACAAGTTACTCCTATATTTTGGCAGTCTTTTATATCTTGGATAGTATCTCCTATATAGCAAAATTCCTCTTTGGAAATATTATATTTTTTCAAGAGATATTCCATATTCTTTTTCTTGTTCGGAGATATTTCCGAACCATATAATGTTTCGTCAAATAATCTTGATAAGCCCAGTTTTTCTAAAGAAATAGAACAGCTTCTTTCGCCTTTCCCTGTAATCAATGCTACAACAATATTCTTCTTTTTCAAAAAGGTAAGCAGGTTCAATATTCCAGGAAATGCACTTGTAACCTCATTGTGCAGCGATTCGTATTGATAATAAAAATCCTCAATCGCTGATTCCCAATTTTGACCAACAACAGCCCTTACCATACCAATTTCGTTTAGTCCAAACGTACGCAGGATTTCTTCTGTGCTAATTTCATGGCCCGTATAAGGAGATATGCTATTACGAAACGCTGTTATACACATTGGAATAGTATCGGCTAATGTTCCGTCCAAATCAAAAGCAACAACCTTAAACATTACTTATTTCCTCCGTTAATCTTCCGGATTACACGACAGGGATTGCCTACTGCCAGTGAGTTTGCCGGTATATCCTTTGTGACAACGCTTCCGGCTCCTATAACAGAACCGTCGCCTATTGTTACGCCCGGAAGGACAATCACGCCCCCGCCCAACCAGCAGCCGCTTCCAATTTTTATGGGCAGGGCGCAGGTACGACAAAAATACTGTTCTGTTTCCATGTTCCAGTTTGGTGTAAGTCTTTCCGCCAGTTCTACAGGGTGTGTTGCTGTATAAAGCTGTACATTTGAAGCAATCAGTACATTATCGCCAATCGTTATTTTGTTACAGTCTACGAACGTGCAATTCATATTCACGGAAACATTATTCCCAATATAGATATTTCTTCCATAATCGCAGATAAAAGGACATCCGACAGATACATTTGTGCCAATTCCCCCAAACAACTGTTTTAAGATATTTATTTTTTCTGCTTTCTGCTCATATGCGAGGGCATTATATTTCTGCAATAATGTTCTCGCATGACTTTTTATATCCAAAAAGAATTTATCATGGCAGTTATAATATTCTCCCGCCATACATTTTTCTAATTCAGTCATAATATCACCTCCTTGCTTCATGGTAGAAAAAAACCTGTTACAAAGCAAGTAACAGGCTGTCTCCTTATATTCTTTTTGCAAGCACTTCGATAACAAAAATGACAGGGATTTGTGTTGTGCCGTTATATCCTCCGTTAATTCGTCTGGTATTTAAGCTATAAGAAAAATTCCAATCTGACAATTTCGCCAGGGTTGAGAATGGGGAATTTGTAATACTCAGCACGCAACAATTCTTTTTCTTAAACTGGCTGACTGCTTCAATCAATTTTTCAGTCTCACCGCTTTCTGATAATGCTATTATGGCTGTGTTTTTCCAACGGAATGTTTCTATTGGATAAAATACATCTTCCAGTCCTATGGCAAAATGCCCCATATTAGAAAAATATCTTGCTCCGTATTTTGCCAACGCTCCCGATGACCCCATACCTGTAAAAATTATCAAATCAGCTTTTCTAAGAACGTCAATCGCAAACAATAATTTTTCTTCAAAGGCACTTGAATTTGCTCGTGCGAAAAAATCAGAAAGCTCCTGCAAATCTTCCATAGGCGGACAAGTAGCCTGTAAGGTAACTTCTTTTTTCAGAGCCCCTTTAAATTCGGAATATCCCTCGAAATTGTTTTTATTGCAGAAGCGCAATATGGTAGATGTAGATACTTGAAGTTCTTTTGCAAGATCCCTGATAGTCATGTATTGTATTTTATCAAGATCAGAAACAATATATTTGTAAATGCGAATGTCTGTTTCATTGTACTTTTGTATTTCATCGTACGAAAACATACTGCAATTTCCTCCCCGCATTAGCTACCTTAATTATACACTGATTATATGTGCTATACAACACCGGATATTTGTTTATTTTTACAAAAACAAAAATACCTTGCAATCTGATTTCTGATGCTTTCTGATTTCCACTTCCATTCCACTTCAAAATTTGTATTTCTCTTTATTTAAAAATAAGATGTCGCTGTTGCCAACATCTCAATATTTTTTAATTTGTTTTCGGGAGTTTGACAGTTGAATAATTAAAAATCACCTTGCAGGTCTTATAAAACCTGCATTTTTTGTACGAAATCATATCCATTGAAGTCACCTTATACTATGCCTTAATATAACGCGTAGATCTTGCCGATCCGATCCGTTTTATTGCACCGCTCTTTACCATTGCACCGAGGACTGCTTCAACTGTTGTCGGACTGACGTCGGGGAGAATCTTACATATTTCGGCTTTGGAAAGAGGGGTTAGACTGTTTAATACCGTTGCTTCTATGCGGGCTTTCTTTGTAATCTTTTTCCCATGTACGACTGCAAAACGTTTGTCCAACTCTTTATAGCACATATAAAGCATAGACAGGAAATTCTCAATAAATGGGAAATAACTATTTTCATTTGATTCCCAACCGTCAGAAGATTGACGAAGAGATTCGTAATAATAGGCTTTGTAGTTATTGATTTGCTCTTCAAAGGACACATATTTTCCGGCATCAAAGCCATTCTTGTATAGGAGCAGCAACGATAACAGGCGTGACATTCTGCCGTTACCATCTCTGAATGGATGTATGCAGAGAAAATCCAAAATAACGCAAGGAATCAATAGCAGTTGGTTTATATTGGCATCACTACGTGCTTCCATATAGGCAAGTTCTAACTGTTCCATAGCCTTTGGCGTTTCATTTGCAGGGGTGGGACGAAAACGAACGCGCCTGTTTCCGTCTGTATCAATCTCCAAAATTACATTATCGTCTGTTTTATATTGACCGCCATATTCATAACCTGCAAATGCCATCATCATTTCGTGCAAATGCAAAATATCACGCTCACAAAAATCAATACGCTCATAGTCCAAATGAATTTCATTTAATGCATCCCTATATCCGGCAATTTCTGCTTCATTATGATTCAACGGAGCGCTGTTCTGATTGACGATAGCGGCAATACGCTCGTCACTTGTAACAATACCCTCAATAGCATTAGAACTCTTAATCGACTGTACCTTTGCAACTGCCTCTAACTCCGTAAAAATTTGGGTATATTCCTCTTTTCGCACTCCCGCCATTGTTTTCAATGCCGAAATATTTGAAGTAAGATTCACCAAATTTGCAGGCAGTAAGCCATTGTTTAAAAAAGAGTAATCGAATTTCCTCATATCACACCATCCTTTCTGCATATTATTGTAACATATTATATGCAGAAAATCAAGCCACCTTTGTTTTATCTGCATATAAAACAGAATAAATTATGCAGGTATGAGAAAACAATGTGCAGAAACTTATAAAAAGCAGTACAGAATGATTACATACTGCCTTCATCAAATGCTCATTTTACAGCATGCCAGTCTTTTTCAGATATGTAATGCCGTCACTATATCCTCTGAGATAAAATCTCTGCCGTTCCATACTGTCGCACCGAATCTGCATGAAAAAAGGCGTCCATCTGATAAGATGAAACGCCCACGGCAATCAGCGGTCAGACATAAAGCCGGACCGCTGGCACTATTAAATTTTGTCGTTAATAAAACAGCCTCCTTTTTTCTTTATAGTTTTCGTCAATTTTCAACTTGGAAAAGGAATTGAATAAAAGACGACAAACGCTCAACCCCCTTGTATTTACAGGGGAAACGGCTCTTTTTATTTCTATTTCTGAACAATATTAATTATTTTTTTCGGTACATAAATCTCTTTCACGATCGTGCCTGTCAGTTTATCAGCGACTGCCTCTTTTCCTGCCGCTATTGCCTCTTCTTTTGATGCATCAGCAGAAATGCTGATAACTGCTCTTGTTTTTCCGTTAATCTGTACCGGAACTTCAATCTCATCATCTTTCATTGCGCTTTCGTCGTATGCCGGCCATCCTGCTTTGAAGATTGTTTCCGCATGTCCAAGCTGCTCCCACATTTCTTCTGCAAAATGCGGTGCAAACGGGGAAAGAAGAACAGCAATCGTTTCTAATGTTTCTTTATCAATTCCGCCTTCCTTTTTCGCTATTTCGACAAACTTGTTATTATATTCCATAAATCCTGAAATTACAGTATTTAAACTAAAGCTCTCAAGACGGCTCGTGATATCATAAACCATTTTATGACGAAGTTTTATCATTTCTTTTGTCGGCTGAATATCTGCTTCTTTGCTGTCCATAAGCAGATTCCAAAGACGTTTCAAGAAGCGGTTTACTCCGTCGATTCCTCTGTCATCCCATTCTGCATCCAACTCCGGCGGTCCTACGAAAAGTTCGTACATTCTCAGAGAGTCACAACCATAATCATTAACAAGCGCATCAGGTGAAACAACGTTTCCTTTTGATTTACTCATCTTAATTCCGTTCTTTCCTGTAATCATTCCCTGATTGAACAATTTGTGGAATGGTTCGTCAAAATCTACAACTCCGATATCATACAGGAATTTCGTATAGAAACGAGAATACAGAAGATGGAGCACGGCATGTTCTACACCGCCGATGTACATATCTACCGGAAGCATCTCATCTGCTTTTTCTCTGGATACTAATTCTTTATCGTTTTTGCTGTCCACATAACGCAAGAAATACCAGGAAGAGCCCGCCCACTGAGGCATCGTGTTTGTCTCACGTTTTGCAGGTTTTCCACACACCGGACATGTACAGTTTACCCATTCTTCAATTCCTGCAAGCGGTGACTCTCCTGTTCCTGTTGGTTCATATGACTCTACATCCGGAAGTGTAAGCGGAAGGTCTTCTTCCGGTACCGGAACATTACCACAGTCAGGACAGTGAATGATCGGGATCGGCTCTCCCCAATAACGCTGACGGGAGAATACCCAGTCACGCAGTTTGAAGTTGACTGTTGCTTTTCCAAGTCCGCGCTCTTCGATAATATGAGGAGCTTCTTTTTTCAGCACTGCCGATTCCATTCCATTCCACTCACCTGAGTTGATCATTGTTCCCGAAGCTTCTGTATAAGCTTCTGTCATGTTTTCAATTTCTTTTCCGTCTTTGGCAATTACCTGAATGATCGGAATATTGAATTTCTTTGCGAACTCAAAATCACGGTCATCGTGAGCAGGAACACACATGATCGCTCCTGTACCATAATCCGCCAATACATAATCAGACAGCCAAATCGGAGTCTTTTCTCCGCTAAGCGGATTGATCGCATAGCTTCCCGTAAATACGCCTGTCTTCTCTTTATCCTGAAGACGATCTACGTTTGATTTCATTGACGCATCGTAAATATATTTTTCCACTGCTTCTCTTGTCTCATCTGTCGCAAGAGATGCCGCCATCTCATGTTCAGGAGCAAGCACCATAAATGTCGCACCGTAAAGTGTGTCAGGTCTTGTCGTATATACAGTAATTTTCTCATCTCTTCCGTCAACAGGGAAATCCACCTCTGCTCCGTAAGATTTTCCGATCCAGTCAGCCTGCATTTTCTTTACTTTTTCCGGCCAGTCCAGCTTATCGAGATCATTTAACAGCCGATCCGCATAGGCAGTAATCTTCAGCATCCACTGACGAAGATTTTTCTTCGTAACTTCTGCTCCGCAGCGCTCACATTTTCCATTTACAACTTCCTCATTTGCCAAACCTGTCTTACAGGACGGGCACCAGTTGATCGGAAATTCTTTTTCATATGCAAGTCCTTCTTTAAACATCTTCACGAAAATCCACTGCGTCCACTTATAGAAGTTCGGATCTGTCGTATTGACTTCCATATCCCAATCATAGAGCGCTGCAATTTCATTAATCTGACGTTTAATATTTGCCACATTTTCTGCTGTAGATTTTGCCGGATGTACTCCCATCTTGATCGCATAATTTTCAGCCGGAAGTCCGAATGCATCCCATCCCATCGGATGTACGATATAATATCCCTGCTGAAGTTTATAACGGCTCCATACGTCGGAAATTACATATCCTCTCCAATGGCCGACATGAAGACCATTTCCTGACGGATATGGAAACATGTCAAGACAGTAATATTTCTGTTTTTTATTTCCATTATCATCTACTCTTGGATTTACTGGATTTTCTGCCCATTTTTCACGCCACTTTTTTTCGATTGCTTTGTGGTTATACATTATCTTTGTACCCATATGTTTCTCTCCTTCATTCATCGTTATATTATGCATTTTTATTACAATCGGTAAGTACTCTTTCTGCCAACTGATTACAAGCACAACGGCTGTCCTCCGAATGATCAATGCATAAAAGAAAGCCTCCCGTTCCTGAAAAACTCAAGAGACGAAAAGGCTTATTTCCGTGGTACCACTCTTGTTCATCTGATAAAACCAAGCCGTTTTCTTCCTGTCTCCTTCGTCTTAGCCCAACCAAATGCACTCGTTCATTCTATAACGGGAACTCCCGCTTTCGTCTACTCCAAATTCAACGAAAGAACTCCGAGGTGAGTTCAAAACTTACGTTCCTGCCTCGCACCAACCGGCAGATCTCTGAATACGATACGCTTCTACTATTCCTCTTCCATGTTTTTGCAATATCCTTACTTATTATAAATATGTCATTAAAATAAGTCAAGGTATTTTCATCAGAACTACGTCAATTCCGCAATCCGCGACACTCCGACATAGATTTCAGATATTTTGTACCATGTGCTGTAATCTACTTTTCCTGTTTGCGGTAATCCGAACACTTCCTGAAATTTTCTCACGGATTCAGCTGTTGCCTCTCCATAGATACCATCTACCGTAATTTTAGGAATTGCGGGATACGCTCCGGCAATCACATTCAACTGTTCCTGTATCTGCCTTACTTTTTCACCACTTGAACCGATTTCCAATATATATCCCGGCCATGAAGACGGAACACCTGATATTTCCGGAGCGATATTGATATACATATCATCTCCGTAGAAATAGCGAAGGATCTCGATCGGCGTCAACCCTCTATCGCCAAGTTCCTTCGACCCCCACTGTGTCATCCAATCCGGACAGCTCACCCTTCTTCCATCGCAATATTGTGTCAGTATCGGCTGCCTTACATTCGGTCTTGAAAGATAATTTGCAAACAATTCGTCAACGATCACCGATATACTTTCGTACACATTTCTTTCCGGTATCCACTTGTGATCAAATGCCGTGGACGAAGTGATCGTAAAATCGTATCCTTTGTTTCTATACCATTCCGTATAAACGCGATTCAACGTAAACGACATAATTGCAAGCACGTTCGCACGGATCGTATTTGCAGGCCATGTAGCATAAATCTCACTGGAGGCGACATTTTTAATATAGTCTTTATATTTCACATAGTAATTTTTTGCCGTTGAATCTCTCGGAGAACCGTCATGAACAACGATGTACTCCGGTACAACAACCCGGCTCAAAACAATCTCTCCGCTTTCATTGACAGGCTTGATCTCATCCTCTGCTATTTTGGGCGGATATTCGGCATATAAAGTATGAGCAGGGATGACGAAAATCTCTTCCTCTTCCCTGCCCGTATCTGTCGGTCTCATCCTGATATTTTGAATTGCTTTTGTATTTGCCAGAATCTCTGCTCCTGCAATGCTTACAGGTTCAAACCCCGGGGCGCTTACATCCAATGTATATTCCGAATATGGCTGACGTTCGTTGTTCGGATCTAAACTCCACTCTTCCGGCGGAGCGCTCAACTCGATTGTCTCTGACTGTCCCGATGAATCTGTTGTCAGTTGTTCCAACGTATTTTCAGGGACACCGGTATATGAAATTGAAATACGCGCTTCTGAAATCGGATAAGAGTTTACTGATGAAGTCACATTGATCTGCAGCGTTCCCTTATCTATCCCCTCATTCTGCATTGCAGCTTTATACATCTTGTTATTCTCTGTCTCCCGCATATATTCTCCTGTATCAGATTTATTCTCTCTAAATATATATGCAGAATTTCCCATTTAGAACAACTTCATAATATCGTTATACATTACAACTACCATCAAAATCATAAGCAGAGCAAATCCTGCGAAATGTACCATTCCTTCTTTTTCCGGCGGAACACGCTTTTTGCGGATTGCTTCTATGATGAGAAAGACAAGCCTTCCTCCATCCAGCGCAGGAAGCGGAAGCAAGTTCAATATTCCGAGATTGGTCGTAAGTAAAACTCCGAAATTCATCATACTCAGCATCACTACTCCGAATCCTGCCGGAGCTGCTTCCTGATACATATTATCTACTGCACTTACAATTCCGACCGGTCCGGAAAGATCTTTTAATCCCGCCTGACCTGTCACGAGCATACGCAGACTGTCTACTGTATAATTCATCCAATATTTCACTTTATAAACACTGTATTCAATCGATTTAAAAATTCCAGGTTTCACGATATCCCCGCTTGTTACACCAAGAAGCGGGACAGCGTCGCCTTCCAACTGTCGTGGTTCCAGTTTCGCGGTATATTTCTTTCCATCGCGTTCGTATTCTACTTTAAAAGGCGCCTCATCGGCATGTGTCAGCGTATACAGACTGACATCATCCCATATATGCACGTTTCGTCCGTTGATCTCTGTAATAACATCTCCGGCACGAAGTCCTTCTTCCTGTGCGGAATAACCATCCAGTACCCCTGTTATTTCCGGGCTTCTATAACCGGTTATCATAATCAGTATAAAACAAAAAATACATGCAAGAATAAGATTGAAGATTGGTCCTGCCGCAATGACTGACATTCTCGCCCACACGGACTTACTGTTAAAACTTCCCTCGGACAGATCGTCGGCATCATCTTCTCCCATCATACACGCCCCGCCGAAAGGAAGCAGTTTCAGCGAAAATTTCGTCTCTCCGATCTGCTTTCCGAATAATGTAGGTCCAAGACCCAAGGAAAATTCATCTACCCGAATTCCATTTTTCTTCGCAAGAAGAAAATGTCCTAATTCATGAAAGATGATAATAAAACTAAATAATAAGACTGCAATAATGATTCCCATTCGCTACCACCTGTTTTTTATAAATTCATATGTTTCCTGCTCGATCTTTAGTATCTCTTCCACTGTCGGATCTGCAATATTTTTATGGTTTTCCATACAAGCCGAAATAATCTCCGGGATCTCAAGATACGCGATCTTTCTATCAAGAAACATTGCAACGGCCCGCTCGTTCGCAGCATTAAATACAGTCGGAAGCGAACCGCCTTTTCTTCCTGCCTCATACGCCAGCTTCAATCCGTAGAACGTCTCCATATCCGGCTTTTCAAACGTAATCTGTGAAAGCGCAGAAAAATCAAGACGATCACCCGGAAGATATCTTCTCTCCGGATAGTAAAGCGCATACTGGATCGGCAGCTTCATATCCGGCGTTCCAAGCTGTGCGATCACTGCGCCGTCCTCATATTCCACCATCGAATGAATAATACTTTGAGGCTGTACGACAACTTGAATCTGATCGACAGAAACATCAAACAGCCATTTTGCTTCGATCACTTCAAGACCTTTATTCACCATTGTAGAAGAATCAATCGTAATCTTTCTTCCCATCTCCCAGTTTGGATGTTTTAATGCATCCTCAACTTGTATATTGACAAGATCTTCTCTTTTTTTCCCGCGGAAAGGTCCGCCTGAAGCAGTCAATAATATTTTATGAAGCGCTTTCTGCTGCCCGCCCTGAAGGGACTGAAAGATTGCGCTGTGTTCACTGTCAACCGGAAGGATCGATACTCCATATTGTTCCGCCAACGGCATAATAATATGCCCTGCCGTCACAAGTGTTTCTTTGTTTGCCAACGCGATGTCTTTCCCTGTTTTGATCGCCTCGATCGTAGGCAAAATTCCAATCATGCCAACGATCGCTGTCACAACGATCTGCGACTCTTTCTGTGATGCAGCGGCAAGCAGTCCATCCATTCCTGTTAAGATCTCCACATCCAAATCTGCTGTCCTGATCTTCAGCTCCGCCGCTTTTTGTTCATTCCACACCGCCGCAAGCGATGGCCTGAATTCCCGGATCTGCTTTTCAAGAAGTTCAATATTGTTTCCTGCTGCAAGCGCTGTTACTTCAATATCTTTATTTGTTCTTACAATCTCAAGCGTCTGAGTCCCGATTGAACCCGTAGAACCTAAGACAGCAATTTTTTTCATATATCCGTACCTCTTTTCTGTATCTGTCCTGTATCATGTCACATCGAGTTGTGTTTCTATGTCTTCCTATATCTTACAATAAAACTGCAAGATAATATATGATCGGCGCAGTAAAAATGACACTGTCAAAACGATCCAGAATGCCGCCGTGTCCCGGGATCAGTTTTCCGTAATCTTTAATATTATGATAACGTTTGATCGCCGAGGCAGCCAGATCTCCGATCTGAGAGATCGCGCCTCCTACCGCTCCGATCACCGCGTAAGAAACAATGCTTGCTCCTGCATTTCCCCAATGGTTCACAGCCAATGCATAAAGCACACCGATCAGAGCTGCGCCTGCGATTCCGCCGATCCCGCCTTCTACGGATTTCTTCGGGCTCAATACCGGAGCCATCTTATGCTTTCCGATCAGCATTCCTACACAATACGCACATGTATCACAACCCCATGAGCAGATAAACACAAGCCATACGGTAAAAACGCCGCCCGGAAGTTCTCTTGTAAGATAAATATAAGACAACATCACCGCCACATAAAACACTCCGAAAAATGCCGCCATAATCTGCTGCGTATTATATTTCGGATAAGAAAATACAAGCACTGCCATCTGACAGATTAAATATGCCATGAAAAGCATCATAAACCATGTATGTTTTTCTCCCGGAAGATATTCCTGCGCATAGAGAAGAGCATAATACCCAAAAGCAAAAATATAACCGACTATTCCCGGCATTTTTTTCTCAATGCCGAACACTTTATACAACTCTGACATTCCGATCAGACTGATTACAAAAAGAACTGTAAATAAAACTTTCCCTCCGGCAATCACTGTCGCCAATGCGATAATCATCAGCATAATGCCGCTCAACAACCGTGTTCTAAACATAGATTACGCCTCCTCAACTTTGCCGAATCTTCTGTGCCTGTGGTTGTATTCCTCGATTGCTTTTACAAGTTCTTCTTTTGTAAAATCAGGCCACGGCACATCTGTAAAATAAAATTCCGAATACGCAAGCTGCCAAAGGAGATAATTCGACAGCCTCTGTTCTCCGCTCGTACGGATCATCATATCAGGATCCGGAATGCCGTGCGTATCCAAATAGGACTCAAACACGGACTCCGTGATCTCTTCTGCCTTAAGCTTGCCTTCCGCACAGTCTTTTGCCATTTTCCTTGCTGCCCGAGTCAGTTCATCCCTGCTTCCATAATTCAAAGCAATCGTAAAGTTCAGACCGCCGTTATTGATCGTTGCTGCCTCTAATTCCCGAATCCTGCTCTTAATATCATCATCCAGCGGCTCGATATCTCCGATCACCCGGATCTTCATATCATTTTTGGCAGCTGTTTTCAGACATGTTTTCATATAATTGCGCAGCAGTTTCATAAGGGCTGCAACTTCATTTTCCGGACGGCTCCAGTTTTCCGTCGAGAACGCATAAACTGTCAGATATTTAATTCCCATACGCCATGCTTCCTCGCAGATTTTCTCTACATTTTTACTTCCCTGCGCGTGTCCGTAGTTTCTCGGCATTCCCTTTGCCTTCGCCCATCTGCCATTTCCATCTAAAATAATCGCTATATGCTGTGGTACTTTCATCTTCTCTTCCTCTCTATACGAAAGGGGGCTTACAGTCAAAGCCCCCAGTTTTTCCGCTATAATTATAAAGATCCGATTACACAGTCATGATCTCTTTTGTCTTTACATCGACCATTTTATCGATCTTTTCGACATATTTATCCGTAATCTTCTGAAGATCGTCTTCCAGATCTTTGATCTCATCTTCTGAAACCTCTGTTCCTTTTAATTTTTTAAACGCCACATTTCCGTCACGGCGGATATTACGGACAGCTACTTTTGCAGCCTCGCCTTTCTTCTTCACATCTTTTGCAAGTTCTTTTCTTCGTTCCTCTGTAAGCTCCGGAAATACAAGGCGGATCGTTGAACCGTCATTCGTTGGATTAATTCCAAGATCTGATACGAGGATTGCTTTCTCGATCTCTTTGAGCATGCTCTTTTCCCACGGCTGAATCTGAATCATACGCGCCTCCGGAACAGATACGTTCGCAACCTGCTGGATCGGTGTCGGAGATCCGTAATAATCAACTGTCAGTTTATCAAGAACGTGAGGGTTCGCACGGCCTGCTCTGATCGTTGCCAATTCTCCGTCAAGATTATTGATTGTTTTCGTCATCTTTGAATCATATGTTGTCAATTTTTCATTCATACTTATATCCTCCTGCAATTTTTTTCCGCTTATACAGTCACTTTCGTTCCCGTAAAGTTTCCGCTCATCGTTTCTACGATACTGTTCTCTTCATTCAAACCGAACACGAGCATCGGCATCTGATTCTCAAGGCAAAGAATCGATGCAGTAAGATCCACTGCGGCAAGCTTCTTATCGATCACTTCCTGTATTGATATCTCATCGTATTTGACTGCTGCCGGATTTACTTTCGGATCACTGTCATAAATACCGTCGATCGCCTTTGCAAGCAGCATCGCGTCTGCTTCGATCTCGATCGCTCTTAATACCGCTCCTGTATCTGTCGAAAAATACGGATGTCCCGTTCCGCCAGCGAAAAAGATCACTTTTCCCTCTTCTAACGCTTCTACCGCCGCATCTTTTGAAAACAATGACGTAAACGCACCGCATACAAACGGTGTAAACACTTCTGTTTTCATTCCGACATGACGGAAAATATCAGATACATAAATACAGTTCATTACTGTCGCCAGCATCCCGATCTGGTCTGCTTTCGTACGGTCGATCGTCTCACTCGTTCTTCCTCTCCAGAAGTTGCCTCCTCCTGTTACGATTGCCACCTGGATTCCGTCCTCTGTCAGTTTCTTTACCTGTTCTGCAACTTTGATACAAGTCGCCTCATCGAATCCCGTTTTTTTATCTCCTGCGAGCGCTTCTCCGCTCAGCTTTAACAGTACTCTTTTCATATCGTACTCTCCTTTGTTTTCTTCACATCAACTGTTTAAAATCAATGCTGACCTAAAATGAAGTATAACATAAGTTTTCCATTTTGTCATGTACATATCCCGTATCTCGTTCATCTGTCATAACCGTCAGTTTATCCCCTGCCATAAGCATCGTTTTTCCTTTCGGAATAAACTCTTTCCCGCCTCGTTCCACCGCAACAAGAAGACAATTATTAGGCAGATCGATTTCCATTACCGTATGCTTTTCCAATACCGATCCGCTCATAATCACGAACTCACTCAACACTTTCTGTCCTCCTGCATAGACCGGCTCTTTCTCTCCTTTTCCTTTCAGCAGAGTGGCAAGAAGGCTTTCATAGATCGGTTCTGATTTCAGAAGCGTTGCCGTAATATAGGCAGTCACGGAAACAAGCGCAAGAGAAAGCATCTGACTTACTGACCCGGACATCTCAAAAAGAAGGATAATACCTGTTATAGGCGCGCGGACAATCGCCGTAAAAAATCCCGCCATCGCCAGCAAAACAAAATTATTCATATACATCGGATCTAACCCGAAACATTCTGCTCCGATCATAGAAAAAATCCCGCCGATCATTGCGCCTAATATCAAGAGCGGGAAAAAAATTCCGCCCGGCGCACCAGAACCGAAACTGACTGCCGAAAACAAAAATTTGACTGCAAGCGTAAGAATCGCAAGTTTCAATATCATTTCTCCGTTCGTCAGGGAAACGATCAGATTCCCGCCGCTTCCAAGTACCGACGGCATACACAATCCAAGCACTCCTGCTGCCGAAAACGCGATCATAAGCCGGGTTGTTTCATTTAAAAATTGAGGCTTTTTATAAAGTTCCTGTGCTTTGAGCATTACCTTATTATAAAACGCTCCGGCAATCCCTAAGATCACGCCTAATATAAGGATCATCCAATAATAATTCTGAGGCAGCGACTGATCCAGCCGAAAATGAAACACCGGATCAAGCCCTATAATATGAGAAGATATATAATCTGCCGTAACCGAAGCTGTCATAACCGAAACAAGAAGACTTGTGGAAAACCCTTTATGTATCTCTTCCAAAGCAAACATCACCCCGGCTAAAGGGGCATGAAACGCAGCCGCAAGTCCGGCGCTGGCTCCGCATGTCATCAGATACCGCTCTTCCGTTTTCCCTCTGCCGAAAAGTTTTGATATTCCCTGACCGCTCATTGCACCAAGCTGAATAGACGGGCCTTCTCTTCCAAGAGACAAGCCTCCGAACAGACAGAGAAACCCTCCCGCAAATTTAGCCGGCAGAACCTTGAGCCAATTTTGATGCAGTTTCCCAAGTATTTCTCCTTCCACCTGCGGAATTCCGCTTCCTGATATCATCGGTTCCCATTTCACCAGTTTTCCGACAATCACTGCAAGCAGCATCAAAACAGCAAACCATCCTGCGATCCGCAGCGGATTCCCCTTAATAAATGCCAGAACTTCATTCAGCCATTTTCCCGCGTAAGTAAGTGCAATCCTGTAAAGGAGAACAACTCCTCCTGCAACTGCTCCGACAAGAAGTCCTTCCCCGATCAGAATAACCGGTAATCGCTGTGCTCTTTTTATTGTATGCGATGTATTCTTTTTCATTTTTCCCTCATCTCTTTCCATAAAACACGTTACAAAAGGAACATAGAAACGATTACTGTAACGATCCCGCAGATACCGATCGCAAGCCCGCTCATTGCTCCTTCCACTTCTCCGATCTCAATCGCTTTCGACGTTCCTACCGCATGGCTGGATGCTCCGATGGCAAGTCCTGCCGCTACCGGATCGGATACCTTGAATATTTTTATAAGAAGAGGCGCAAATATCCCGCCTAAAATACCTGTCCCTATCACTGCAACAACCGTGATCGGAACAACGCCCCCTGCAGGTTCTGATATACTCACGGCAATCGGCGTCGTTACGGATTTAGGCAGCAGTGAAACCATCAGCCTTTCATCCAACCCAAATACCTTGCACAAACCGTAAACGCTCCCCATCGATGCCAGTGAACCTGCCGTGCATCCCACGAGAATCGGAAGCCAGTATTGTTTCAATATTTGCATTTTCGTATAGATTGCCACGGCAAGACATGCAGTGGCCGGAGCAAGAAACATATTGATAATTTCTCCTCCTACATTATAATCTTCATAAGGTATTTTAAAAACAAGAAGCACCCCGACAATCAAAACAATAGCAATGACAAGCGGATTGCAGACCGGCGTTTTTAATTTTTGATTCAATTTTACTCCGATTCCAAAGGCAATCACACTTAACGCAACCCCAAAATACGGAGAAGAACACAATTCTTTCATTTTCTTTTTCCCCCTGTCTGCAGTTTTTCGGATTTTTTTCCTCCCATCAGACGAATTGTCAATTTTACACTCCATGCCGTCACTGCAAAAGTGATGATCGTTGAAACAATACAGATTATAATCAACTGTACAAACGAATGTTTCAGCACATCAAAGTAATTCATAATGCTCACACCGGCAGGAACGAAAAAAAATGCCATATTTCCAAGCAGAAAATCCGCCTTTTCCTGAATATGTTCTATTTTTAAAACTCCGGTAAGCAGACATAAAAAAAGAAGTACCATTCCGATCACACTTGCCGGAAACGCAAGCGGAAGCAGTTTCTCTACTACAAGACTAAGCCAGCATACTGTAAAAATAATCCCGATCTGTTTAATGATCTTCATTTGCATCAACTCCTCAACTGATTTTTTACATTTTGACCTTTTCTAAAATACCACTCCATTTACAAGACTGTCAATGTCAGACAGGTTTCCTCAAATCTATTTTCTCAAAAAATCTTACCTGAATCCCATATTGAAGAGCACGGCTTTCGCTAGTTATCACTTTTATGAATAAAAAATTATACAAAAAAAATCATTGACATTCTTTTTTCTGTATTCTATGATACTATTAGTTTCGCACTTTAAACAGTTAAAATTTTGCAGTATGAAGTTGAATGCTTTTCGTTTTCCTTCACTGCCAAAATATTTTTTTCATAATATAGGGAGGCATTTTTATGATTATCGTACTGAAACCACATTCAACAGAAGAAAATATTACACGCGTAGAAAATATGATCAAAAACAGAGGGCTCGACACGCACATCGTCCGCGGTACAGAGATGACGATCATCGGATGTATCGGCGACACAACGCTGATCGACCCGAGACTCTTTGAAGTTGACAGTTCTGTAGACAAAGTTATGCATGTTCAGGAGCCTTACAAACTTGCCAACCGCGCTTTCCATCCTGAAGACTCCGTGATCGATGTCTCAGGCGTCAAGATCGGTGGGGGACATATGGGACTGATCGCAGGACCTTGTTCCGTAGAATCGTTCGATCAGGTTCTTGAAATTGCAAAAGCTGCAAAAGCTGCAGGCGCTAATCTTCTTCGCGGAGGAGCATTTAAACCGAGAACAAGTCCATATTCATTCCAGGGATTAGGACTTGACGGACTGGAAATTCTCTGTGAAGTCAAAAAAGAAGTCGGGCTTCCAATCGTTACAGAATTGATGTCACCGGAATACCTCGATGTTTTCAACGAAAAAGTAGATCTTATCCAGATCGGAGCGCGCAATATGCAGAATTTTGACTTATTAAAACAGCTCGGTCAGGTTGACCGCCCGATCTTATTAAAACGCGGTCTGAACGCAACTTACGAAGAATGGATCATGTCAGCCGAATATATTATGGCTTCAGGAAACGAAAACGTAATCCTGTGCGAGCGCGGCATCCGTACATTTGAAACATATACAAGAAACACTCTTGATCTCCAGAGCATTCCTGTACTTCGCAAGAAAACACATCTGCCTGTAGTAATCGATCCAAGTCATGCAGGAGGAAAATGGTGGCTTGTAGAACCGATGGCAAAAGCTGCCGTAGCAGCAGGAGCAGACGGTCTGATGATCGAAGTTCACAATAACCCTGAATGTGCTCTCTGCGACGGAGCGCAGTCACTGAAACCGGAAAAATATGACGCTCTTCTCAAAGAAGTAAAACAGATTGCCCAAGTTGTCGGAAAACAGGTATAAAGGAGACTCTATGAAATTAACAGTCAATCTGAAGGAAAACTCTTATCCGATCTATATTGAAAACGGAATTTTAAGTCATGCCGGCGAATACATTTCCGATCTGTTTCACGGACAGCGTATCATGATCATCTCCGATGATCATGTATTTCCGCTGTATGGAAAACAGTTATGTGATTCCCTCTCCGGCTACGAGTGCCATTCTCTCGTTCTTCCTCACGGAGAACCGACGAAAAGTTTCGACACTCTTCCGAAAGTCTACTCTGCAATGCTTGATGCAAAACTGACCAGAAGCGATCTTGTGATTGCTCTCGGAGGCGGAGTGATCGGGGATCTGACCGGATTTGCGGCATCTACTTACTTGCGGGGCATCAAATGCGTACAGATACCGACTTCTCTTTTGGCACAGGTAGACTCGTCTGTCGGCGGGAAAACCGCCGTAGACCTCCCTCAGGGGAAAAATCTTGTAGGCGCATTCTTCCACCCAAAAATGGTGCTGATCGATCCTCTTGTACTCGACACTCTTCCTGACCATTTTATTCATGACGGTATGGGAGAAGTGATCAAATACGGCTGTATTAAAGACTCCAAACTGTTCGATCTGCTCCTTTCTCATTCTTCATTTGAAGATCTCAAGCCGGATCTGCCGAAGATCATTGCCAGATGCGTTGATATTAAACGGATCGTTGTAGAAGCAGACCAGTTTGATACCGGAGAACGGATGCTTTTAAACTTTGGTCACACACTGGCACACACAATCGAACAATATTATCAATATAAACGGGAAAGCCACGGAGAGGCAGTCGGGATCGGCATGTACCAGCTTACCAAAATGTCGGAAAATCGCGGTCTTACTGCAAAAGGATGCGCCGAAAAGATTAAAAAAGCATTGGAGATCTACGGACTTCCGATCAGCTGCAAACTGACGGTTTCCGAACTGATCAAGGCGATCACCCTTGATAAGAAAAACTTAAACGGACACTTAAACCTCGTTCTTTTAAAAGAGATCGGAGACAGTTTTATCTATCCTACAGAGATCGGATTTTTCGAGAATGATTTGAACACATCTATATAAAAAAATCAGTTCCTTTGGCAGATTATCCGCCGAAGGAGCTGATTTTATATTTTTATTCTTTTTCTGTCATCCCTCTGTAAACTTTTTCCGCCGTGATCGGAAGTTCTCTCACGATCACTCCGACTGCGTTTTGGATCGCATTTGAAATTGCCGGAGAAGGAGTATTGATTACGATCTCTCCGATGGATTTTGCACCGAAAGGTCCGGTCGGCTCATAACTGCTCTCGAATTCCACGCGAATTTCTCCGACATCAAGTCGGCTCGGTATCTTATACTGCATAAAGGAATTGCTGTAGTTTTTCCCTTTTTCGCTGTAAACGATATCTTCATAAAGCGCCATTCCGATTCCCTGTGCAATACCTCCTTCGGTCTGCACTCTTGCAAGATTCGGATTGACAACTGTTCCGCAGTCTACAACAGCAGCGTAATCGATCGGTTCAACAACGCCTGTCTCTTTATCGATCTCCACTTCTGCAATGCCGACCATAAACGGCGGCGGAGATACAGGCGAAGAAAATGCCTCGGTTGCAGACAACGGCGCATTGCTGCTGCACATGACTCTGTTTCCGATCTCTTTTCTCGTAATCTCTTCTTTTGTTTTCAGATTGACAACCTTTTCTCCGTCAAATTCCACATCATCCGCACTGCATCCGAGATACTCTGCTCCCCGCTCGCATATCTTTTTCCGAAGTGTCTCGCACGTTTTCACAACTGCCATTCCTGTAACATATGTCGTACTGGACGCATAAGATCCGCAGTCATACGGTGAATTATCTGTATCAACTCCGTGGACAACGATCTCTTCCATCTCACACTCAAGACATTCTGCCGCCATCTGTGTCAGGATCGTATCACAGCCTGTTCCCATATCAGTCGCTCCGATCATCAAACTGTAAAATCCATCGTCATTTACTTTAATCTCTACCGCTCCTGTATCAACTCCTGAAATTCCTGATCCCTGCATTGCCATCGCAACGCCGACGCCGCGGACTTTTCCGTTTCCGCAGTCATAGCAAGGATATTTTTCATCCCATCCGATCATTTCTTTCGCCCGTTCAAGACACCGGTCGAGGGCGCAGCTTTTCGTTGTCTCTCCGTAATAGGCAGGCATCACCTGACCTTCCCGCACCATATTTTTTGCCCGAAGCACAGTCGGATCCATATGAAGCGTCTGTGCCAGTTCGTTCACCGCAGACTCTAATGCAAAAATACCCTGTGTCGCTCCATATCCACGGTAAGCGCCCGCAGACATGACATTCGTATATACTACGTCATAGCTGAAACGAAATGCTTCAGCGCTTCCGTAAAGGGGAATCGATTTATGACCGGACAGTCCAACCGTTGTCGGACCATGTTCGCCAAATGCACCTGTGTTTGACAATGTATACAGATCGATCCCTCTGATATTTCCCTCTTTGTCCGCTCCGAGACGGACATGAATCTCCATTTCATGGCGGGGAGATGAAGCGATCAAAGACTCTTCCCTCGTATAAATAAGCTTTGCAGGCTTTCCTGTCTTCCATGTGACAAGAGCCGGATAAATCTCTGAAACTGACGTCTGCTTTGCTCCGAATCCGCCGCCGATACGCGGTTTTACGACACGAATCTTATGTTTCGGAATATCAAGCGCATTTCCGAGAATACGACGCACATGGAAAGGTACTTGAGTGGAAGATACAACATTCAATCTTCCGTATGCATCCATATATGTATAGGTACGGAACGTTTCCATCATCGCCTGCTGATTTGCTTTTGTATGATATACCCGGTCGATCACATAATCACAGGACGCAAGCACCGCGTCCACATCTCCGCTCTCACTGACGTCATGGGCGCACAGATTGCGTTTATTATCCGCCCCAACAGGACAAAGACTTCTCCAGTTTTCTTCCGGATGAACAAGGATCGGATGATCTTTCGCTGTTCTGAAGTCCAAAACCGGCTCCAATACTTCGTACTTTACTTTGATTAATCTCATCGCCTGCTTTACAGCCGCTTCCGAAGTTCCTGCAACAATGGCAACCGCGTCTCCGACAAAACGGACTCTCTGATCAAGAATAAGCCGATCATACGGACTTGGTTCAGGATACGTCTGACCTGCCAGCGTAAAACGCTTATTTGGACAATCTTTATATGTAAGAACACATTCAATCCCAGGAAGAGCCTCAGCCCGTGCAGTATTAATCTCCTTGATCAGCGCGTGAGCATGGGGACTTCTTACAATCTTCACGATCAGACTGTCTGAAGATGCGATATCGTTCGTATATACGGCGCGTCCTGTTACAAGCGCTTTTGCGTCAACTTTCTGAACGCCTTTATTTACAACCCGCATCTGCTGTATCGTTTCTTTTGTTTCTTTTTTTTCACTGCATACATTCTGTTCTTCTGCCATGCCTACTCCTCCTCTCTTCCGTTCTTTTGATCTGCATTCTTTACTTCCATATATTTTTTAATCGCGCGAAGCTGCCCCATATATCCTGTACAGCGGCAAAGATTTCCCGCAAGGTATTCTTTAATCTCATCCAATGTCGGATTCTGAAGTTCTCTTACCATTGCAAGCACGTTCATAATAAATCCCGGAGAACAAAATCCGCACTGCTCCGCTCCTTCATTTGCCAAAAATTCGCCGAACTGCGCAGCTTCTTTTTCAACGCCTTCCAGCGTCGTAACTTCTTCTCCTGCAATACTTGCAGCAAGAACCGAACAGGAAAGACGAGATTTCCCGTTAATCCAAACCGTACACAAGCCGCAGTTTGTCGTCTCACATCCGCATTTTACACTCTTGCAGCCGAGATCTCTCAAAACATTTAACAAAATTGTATCCGCGCCAACTTCCGCTTTCACCTGTTTGTTATTTAAAATGAACTGTATCTCCATCATACTTCCTCCGATAAAATCGACATCATTTCTCTCTTGATAAGAACCTTTGCCAAATGCTGCCTGTACTGGGCGCTTCCGCGCATATTTGTACCATACTTAAATTCTGCCGCCGCCAAAGACGCGTATTCCTCAATCTTCTCCTCAGGCGTATCTTTGCCGATGGACCATTTCTCTTCGACAAGTTCCGCCTTCATCGGTCTTGCACCTACTGCAAAGTACCACGCTTCCTGTCCGTTTCCCTTCTCTCTTGATACAGAACAGGCGATCACAGGGAAATCCGTTTTCGTCTGCCGGATCGAGTCATAGCGAAACGATCTCTTATTCTTCTTGACAACTACGGAAAGAAGAAGATCATTATCTGGATTTTTCTTTGCAAATTCAGCTAAACCAACTCTTCCTCCACCATAAAGTTCTACATATGTATCTAATGCCAAAAATGCCGTTAAGACGTCAGAAAATCCAAATCTTCCGTAAATACTTCCTCCGACTGTCGCCTGATTCCGAAACTGAACTCCGACAATATGACGCACCGCCTCTGCTATGCCGTCTCCGCATAACTCTTTGAGCGCTTCGCTTTGCTCAATTTGACGCAGCGTACACATCGCTCCAATTCGGATCTCATCTTCTGTTTCTTCTATTTGATCCAATCCTAGGCCTGAAATATCGATCAATGTTTTCACTCTTGCATTTGAGAGGCGCATCCACATCATTCCGCCCATAATCCTGCTGGTGCGCGCCTGATTTAATTCGTATGCTTCTTCCGGCGTTTTCGCCTTTACATAATTCCCTATCGTAAGCACAATCATTCTCCTTTCCTGATACATAACAAAGTGGCCAAACCCACTTCATCTCCCCCGCCCTTCACTCATAAGAGGCTTGGCGCTTTGCGCGCCGCCGCAATACCGCAGAACGGTAAACTTCCTTATTACGGCGTGCGCATCCTGCCGGAGGGTTTTATTCTATAGGAAATCGAAATCTCCTATAGAATAAAAAAAGTGCAAATGAAAATCTCGTCATTCACACTGCAGATATACATATTTTATCATGAAATAATTTTCTTGTCAAAGAGCAAAACAGTTGACATCGTTCCATACGGGTGTTATGATTTTTTATGTTAGATGAAGTCTTTTGCATAACCTGATTTTTGGTTCGCAAAACAGAATTTTTCATATAATAACTAATAAAGGAACGAGATAGAGGTCGCATTTTTCATAAGTATGATGACGGATGTATTCAAGAACAGAAGAACTCATCAGAAAGGGGAAGATGCCGAAAGGATAAGGAGACTTGAACCCCTCTTCCTTGGGCATGTCGTCAACAGCGCCATGACTGTCATCGCAAGATGGAGAGCTATCGAAGTATACCGTAAAGTATATTTTGAGACGGCGCATCCTGCCGTTTCTTTTATTTACGCAAAGTACTATCAAAACAACGCACAAATTAAGGAGGAATTAATTATGTCAATTTTCAAAGGCGCAGGCGTAGCAATCGTTACTCCTATGAAATCAGATCTTGAAGTCAATTACGATAAACTTGCAGAACTGCTTGAAGAACAGATTGCCGGCGGAACAGATGCGATCATCATCTGCGGAACAACCGGAGAATCAGCAACAATGTCCGAAGAAGAACACAGCAAAGTGATCCGTTTTGCCATCGAACGTGTCAACCACCGCATTCCGGTGATCGCAGGTACAGGATCCAACTCTACACGCACAGCGATCCAGCTTTCTCAGGAAGCCGCTAAAGACGGAGCAGACGGACTCCTTCTTGTCACACCGTACTATAACAAAGCGACACAGAATGGTTTGATCGCTCACTATACACAGATCTGTAATGCAGTCGATATTCCGGCGATCCTCTATAATGTACCGAGCCGTACAGGATGTGCGATCCAGCCTGCAACTGTAGCTCATCTTGTTAAAAATGTAGATAATATTGTCGGCATCAAAGAGGCTTCCGGCGATATTTCAATCGGTGCAAAGATCATGCATCTGTGCGACGGAAACATCGATCTTTATTCCGGAAATGACGATCAGGTAGTACCGCTTCTCTCCCTTGGCGGAATCGGTGTTATCTCCGTACTTTCCAACGTAGCTCCGACTTACGTTCACGACATGGTAACGAAATATCTTTCAGGCGATACAGCAGGAAGCTGCAAAATGCAGTTAGACGCGCTTCCGCTTTGTGACGCGCTTTTCTGTGAAGTCAACCCGATCCCTGTAAAAGCCGCCCTGAATATGATGGGCAAAGAAGTCGGTCCGCTTAGATCTCCGCTTACAGAATTAGAAGATCAGCACAAAGAACTGCTGAAAAAAGCAATGACCGGATTCGGATTGCTGTAAAAGTTCTACTGCATAAACATTTTTCTATAGGAATACAAAGGGAAGGCAACGATCCAACTAAACCGCTGCCTTCCTTTTTTCATTTTCTAATTGTATTAGTTTCGTTTTCTTAAGCTTCTGCTTTTTTATTCCTGTTTGACTTTTAATCCCTTTTCATTCTTTCTATTTTCTTCTGTTCTTTCTGTTTCCTGCCGCCATTATCGCGATCACTCCGCCCGTGAGAACAAGAAATAGAATGTAAACTGCCGGATTTGCTGTATCACCTGTTTTCACAGAAGCTGTTTTCTGTGTTTCTTTTTTCGGCGCTTCTGATTTGCCGAAAGCTTTTATCACTGCTGTTTCTTTGTGACCGCATACGGTACAGATCCGTTCTTTGCTTCCGTTCTTTTTCTCAGTTGCCTTCTCTGTTACTTTCCATTCTCCGAATGTATGCTCTGCTGCATCTGTTTTATTTTTGCAGATTGTGCATTCATGCCAGTGAACTTTTCCGTCCGAACTCCATTTTTCTTCGTATTCATGCGGCGTCACTGTGCATTGGACAGCATCGCTCTTTGCCCCTACGGAAGTAAGGGTTATTCCGTCTTTTTCCAAAACCGCAAATACTTCGACAGCATAGCTTCCGCTCTCTGTAACTTCCAGTTCTGAAGAAACTGCTCCTTCCATCAAAACGCCGTCTTTATACCACCGATAGAGATATTCCACCTGATCCAAATCGTGCTCTGCCGACGCTTTCAGCCGGATCGTTCCACCGATATGCACTGTTTTACTATCTGCCGCAACCGTTACATTTTTCGGCGATGCAAGTTCTTCCGCACCGACAAGTTCATATGTCTTAGAACCATCCTCATGGATCGTCTCTTTTACGATCATTCCGTCAATACCGGACGTTACATCCAAAACAACCCCCGGAGCAATCGTCAGAATTATATTTTCTCCTTCCAAAGCTTCCTGTTTTATGGAAGAATCTCCATTAATATAAATGTGGATATTTCCGTCTTCTGTATTTAATTCAAGAGCTTCCTCCACTGTATTATAATATGTTGTCTTGCCGTCTTTATCCGTTGCCGCAATAGCTGCATCCTTCGCCACTTTTACGGTTGTATTTGATTTCATTGTATCAAGCGTCTTTCTGTCCGGATCAAAACAGGTCGTATTATTTCCGCTTGTAATTGATTTGACCACGCCTTTTCCTGCTGCCGGCTGCAAAGATCCGCCTGTCACAGAAATGTCTGCTTTCACTTCTGCTTTTTCTTCTGTATTGTAGATCGTAACCGCATTGCCGTTTGCACTCTTAAGCGTTCCGCCGATAATATTGACTACAAGGGAGGAATCATTGATACAGCCGTCATACATCTGCGTTGATCCAAGGAATGCCGAACCTTCGGGACTCGATCCGCCGTTTTGCGGCTTATCCTCCCTCCATGCGCCTGTTCCTGTGATAACTGCGTTATCTTTGATCGTAATTGTTCCCATTTTCGCTTCGATTCCGGTTCCTCCTTCGATCACTGCATTGCCGCCGATCGTAAGGGTTCCTTCCATCGGCCAGTAAACAGCAGTTCCACCCGATACATTTTTCAGGCTTCCGCCTGTGATCGTCACTTCTGATCCTGCCGATTCCTGATTATTTCCAGAGAGTGGAAAATCTTTTGTCTCAATCTGACCGCCCGTAATCTCAACTTTTGCCGGAACAGTACCTGCCTCATTTCTGTTGCTGTTAAACACATCGATTCCGCCGTTTCCTGACAATACAGCATTTCCTGAAAGCGTCATCTTCGAACCGATCACCTGAACCGCCGATTTTCCCTCTCCCTCTGCCGCAAGGTGTGCCGTTTCGCTTATATGAACTTCTCCGAGTTGGGAAAGAACCGTATTTCTCGTCGATGCCGTCAATGTTCCGCCTGTAATGTTTACAATACCGCTTACATTCTGCACCACGCCCTGACCTGTAATCTCACCGCCGCCGATATTTAAAACCGCGCTGTTACTGTTATTGATCACAATCAGAGGGTACGGTCCTGCACCGCCGTCGATCTTTCCGTTTCCGACAATATTGAATGTTCCGCGATTCGTGAACATAAAATTACCTTTAAATCCGGCTGCTGCCGATACAGTAAATCCATTTGTATCTAATGTCACATTCTTTGTCAGCAATATCGGTTGTGAAACTTCTGTATTTTCTAAAAGTCTCAACACATCTCCGTCTTTTGCCGCCGCAAATGCTTCAGCGAGAGTCGGATACGTCTGCTCTGCGATCTGAACTTTCCTTACTGTCGTCTCTCCTGTCTGTGTATCGCCTGCACTTAAAGTTTCCCCGACTTTTTCTGTATTCTGCTGTACTGCCTCTGAGATATCCTGCTTTGGCTGACTTTGTACTGCCGCCTGCACATTCGGCGCTATCTGCTCCTGCACTTCCGTCTGCACATCCGGCGCTTTCTGCTCCTGCACTTCTGTCTGCACATCCGGCGCTTTCTGCTCCTGCACTTCTGTCTGCACATCCGGCGCTT